>JAFSZW010000308.1 GCA_017458865.1 Clostridia bacterium | reverse complement strand
GGCCTATTTAAATCACTAACGCCTATCTCGTGAAAATCATTTGAAATCACGAGATAGTCACAAGATAACCGCCAGCTCAGGCGGGGGATAAAAAGTATGAGACAAAAGAAGCGAAGTGCGGACGAGAGCTTCTGCCAAGAATGGCCTTCCGGTCACTCCGCGACACAGACTGCCGTAGCTCAGTCGGCGAGAGCAGTTTCTCAGGTCGGTGGTTCAAGTCCATCCGGCAGTCTGACTTTTCAAGAACCTTTCAAAACCTTACAGGAGGGATGCCGATATGCTTATGATCAGGATCATGACTTACCTTGCAGTGGCCGCAGCAGCTATCATTGTAGTTTGCGCTTTGGCCGGAGGTGGACATGACGGACATTAACCGGAAAGCTCTGTACATCGCCCAGGAATGCCTTAAGGCGGGAATGACGGTGGCGGGCGCTGCCGGCGTCCTGGCCAACGTGGCGGCGGAGAGCGCCTTCAACCCACGCAACCTGCAGGACACCTATGAGCGGGCGCTCGGATACAATGACGACAGCTACACCGACGCAGTGGACAATGGCACATACCAGGGATTCACAAGGGATGGCGCCGGATACGGCCTTGCACAGTGGACCGCCAGCGACCGGAAAGCCAAGATGATGACCTACTTCAAACAGCGCGGAAAGAGTATCGGCGACTTCGAACTGCAGGTCGAGTATCTGATACACGACATCCGGACGTTTTACAACAGCAAACCGTGGAAGACGTGCATCAGCAGCAACAATCCGTATGATTGCGGGTATGCGGTATGCAAATATTATGAGATCTGTGATAAGCTGGAAGAATCGTCACAGTATCGCGGAAATCAGGCGCAGACGAAATGGCTCGGATTTATCCAGGCATCTCTCGACAGCGGCCTGACCGTGGAACCGCCGAAGGAACCGGAACCGGCCAAGGTCGACGAAGAGGGGATCCCGATTCCACAGACATGGCCGCCGAGGACGATCGATGCACACTGTTCCGGCTGGCCGGAGGTATGGCTTCTGCAGGCAATGCTCAAGTGTATGAGCTATAACGTTCTGATGGATGGAATCTGGGGAAGCGCTCTGACCGATAAGGTCATCTTATTCCAGCAGGCAAACGGACTCAGCGCAGATGGAGTCGTGGGGCCGATGACGTGGCAGCGGCTCGGTCTGGACAAAAAAATATTTGAATAACAGGGAGGGCAAAACATGAAACCGGAAAGAGAGCAGACTGAAAAGAAGAATGCAGAGCGGTATCTGGTAGTCACAAAGAACGCGATGCCGATGACCATTTGGGCGGAGAGCTTCGCGGATGTGCTGGATGAACTGCAGGCGGATGACATCGTGGTCAGGGACGGCGACATCATCTCCATCACAAAGCTCGACCTTTGGGAGGATGAAGAATGAACGCACCGGACAAAGCGACAGAGATCAAGGCAGCGCTGGCCGCGATCATTGCATTCATGACGGCGCTGTGGGGATGGCTCGGCTGGGTGGTGATCATCTGGATTGCAGCAATCCTCCTGGATTACATCTCGGGCAGCATGGCTGCGCGCCGGGAAAAAAATTGGTCCAGCGACATCGCAAGGGACGGACTGTGGCACAAAGCCGGGGAGATCTTCGCGGTGCTGGCGGCTGCGCTCTGCGACATCGCGCTCAAGGTGATTATGGACAGTTCGGGAATCAAGCTCCCGTTTGAGTTTACGGCATTTATCACGCCGGTGGTCCTGATGTGGTACATCCTGACAGAAGTGGGCAGTATAATTGAGAACTGCGGCAGGATGGGAGCACCGGTCCCGAGCTGGTTTAAGAGCAAGGTTGACGGCGCAAAAGAGGCCATC
>JAFSZW010000307.1 GCA_017458865.1 Clostridia bacterium | reverse complement strand
TGCTGCGACGGATACAAAGGCTTATGAGGTAACAGGCTTTGCACCGTTCAAGGTTGAAATCGGTGTGGATGCCGATGGCAAAATCACGAGCATTACCATTCCTGAGAATAGCGAAACGCCGGGACTTGGTGCTGACCTGATTGCCGATGCCGCTGTTTTTGAGGCACTCATTGGACAGGACATCAAAGATGCACAGATTGATGTTCGCGCAGGTGTAACGCTGACCAGCAACGCTATTAATGATGCTCTCAAGCAGGCTGCTGCTGAAATCGCGGGCGTTGATGAGACGGCTGCTGCGGCGGATACAAAGGCTTATGAGGTAAAAGGCTTTGAATCGTTCAAAGTTGAAATCGGTGTGGATGCAGATGGCAAAATCACAAGCATTACCATTCCTGAGAATAGCGAAACGCCGGGACTTGGTGCTGACCTGATTGCCGATACCGCTGTTTTTGAGGCACTCATTGGACAAAGCATCAAGGATGCACAGATTGACGTTCGCGCCGGTGTAACACTGACCAGCAATGCCATTAATGACGCACTCAAGCAGGCATCTGAGGAGGTTGGCAAATGAAGAAGTATTTCAACATCTTCATGAACGGCATTATTGATGAGAACCCAACATTCCGCATGGTGCTGGGTATGTGCCCGACGCTGGCAATCACCACGATTGCGAGCAATGGCATTGGCATGGGACTTGCCGTTACATTCGTTTTGATTTTCTCGAATCTGGTCATCTCCCTGCTCAGAAAGACGATTCCGGATCAGATTCGTATTCCTGCCTTTATCGTGGTTATCGCGACCTTCGTTACGATCGTACAGCTGATCATCAAGGCATTCCTGCCTGCACTCGACGAGTCCCTGGGTGTCTTTATCCCGCTCATCGTTGTCAACTGTATCATCTTTGGCCGCGCAGAAGCCTTTGCCTTTAAGAATCCTCCGCTTGATGCGGCTGTTGACGGACTGGGCATGGGCATCGGATTTACTATTGCCATTACCCTGATTTCCTCTATCCGTGAAATCCTCGGAACTGGCACATGGTTTGGCGTACAGATCATGCCGGAGAGCTATATGCCGATGGGCATTCTGGTCCGTCCGGCCGGCGGCTTCATCGTGCTTGGACTTACGCTGGCACTCATGAACAAACTCTTGCCCAAGAAGGCGTAAGGAGGAAATGCGATGAATGCTGTTATAACGGTTCTTGTTGGTTCCATTTTTGTTAACAACTTCGCAATGTCGCGTTTCTATGGCATCTGCCCCTTCCTGGGTGTATCCAAGAAACTCGAGACTGCCTTTGGCATGGGCATGGCGGTTACATTTGTCATGGCGCTTGCCTCGTTCGCTTCCTATCTGGTCAACACGTATCTCCTGGTACCGTACGATCTTGAGTATCTGCAGGTTATTGCGTTTATTCTTGTTATCGCGGTTCTGGTTGGTATTATTGAGATGGCGATCAAGAAGATGTCCCCGTCCCTGTATCAGGCGCTGGGTGTCTATCTTCCGCTGATTACCACCAACTGCGCTGTGCTTGGCGTGACCCAGCTCAACGTGACCGAAGGATACGGACTGGTCCTCTCTGTTGTAAACGGTATCGCCTCCGCACTCGGCTTCACGCTGGCTATCTGCCTGTTTGCCGGCATTCGTGAGCGTCTTGCGGTTGGCAGCCTGCCGAAGTGGATGGAAGGCTTCCCTGGCGCTATGATCGCTGCAGGTCTTATGGCTGTTGCGTTCAATGGTTTCAGCGGCCTGATCTGATGAAAGCGAGGAGGAAATTACGTGAGTATCACTGCGATTTTAATTGCTGCGGTTGTCATGAGTCTGCTCGGCCTCGCATTCGGAGCACTTCTTGGCGTCACTGACAAGGTATTCAAGGTTGAAACGGACCCGACGATGGATGCGTTGCGTGCGTGTCTGCCCGGCGCCAACTGCGGCGCCTGCGGATTCCCTGGCTGCGACGGCTATGCGGCTGCTGTTGCCAAGGGAGAGGCAAAGGTCGGCGCCTGCGCACCGGGCGGAATGCCTGTTGCACAGAAGATGGGCGCTATCATGGGCGTTGAGGCCACACTTGACGCAAAGTACATCTCAACGGTTGCCTGCCAGGGCTATGGCGACCACTGCACGTACAAAGCCAACTATGAGGGCATTCAGGACTGTATCGCGGCGCAGCAGGTCAACAGCGGTTCCAAGACCTGTATCTATTCCTGTCTAGGTCTCGGCAGCTGCGTAAGCGTCTGCCCGTTTGATGCGATTCACATAGACCCGATCAAGCGCATCGCTGTCGTGGACAAGGATAAGTGCCAGAGCTGCAAGCGCTGCATTGAGGTCTGCCCGCAGCATGTTCTGAGCATGCAGCCCGAGGGGCATGTCGTTGCACTGGCCTGCCACAATCCGGAAAAGGGTCAGTCCCTGCGCGCAAAGTGCGATCATGCCTGTATCGGCTGCAGTGCCTGCGTAAAGGCCTGTAACTTTGGCGCACTTGAGATGGTTGGCGATCTGCCGAAGATCGATTACAAGAAGTGTATCGGCTGTATGGCATGCGCGGATGTCTGTCCGACAGGTGCCATGACGGCAGAATTTGACAAGCGCAAAGAAGCGTTTATCGACGCCTCCAAGTGCATTGGCTGCACAATCTGCGCCAAGAACTGTAAGTTTGATGCCATTGAAGGCGAGCTCAAGAAGACTCACCGCGTACTCAGTGGCTGCACCGGCTGCGGTATCTGCGCACAGAAGTGCCCGAAGAAGGCCATCATCATGCGCGACCGCCGCGCACCGCGGAACCGTCAGGACAAGGTTAAGAAAGCACCTGCCGCGCCCGCTAAGCCCGCAGCGCCGAAGCCTGCGCCGGCCGCAGCACCTGCGACAGCGTCCGCACCTGCACCTGCATCGGCACCAAAGCCTGCTGCAGAGGGCAAGGAAGCATAAGCGAGTAGCCATTTTTGAAGGAAATCGGTCTGTCTGGTTTCCTTCTTTTTTCCAAGGGATCTGAGTCCCCATGACTGCTTGTGACAATACAGAATGTGAGGAAAATCTATGGAATATGAACTGAAGTCAAAACAGGAAATAGGTTTTGCCATCCGCAGGGCCAGGGAGCGCAGGGGCTACTCACAGAGCCAGCTGGCCCTTGCAATCGGGTATACACATCCCGGTGCTGACGCCTATATCCGCAAATTTGAATCAGGAAGGTCTTATCCGCCGTATGAACGTATTCGTGCCATTCATGAGATTCTTGGTATAGACTATGATGAGCTGATTCCGTAATACCATGATAGAAACAGATCCCCGAAACGACTGAAACCCGGCCATTTCCTGATGCTATAAGGATTCAGGAAACAGCACGGCGTATCGTCGTTTCGGGGATTTGATCGTCATGGCAGATATCATTTTTTGGTTTATCGGCAACTGGATATAACGAGAAAATGTGAAACTCTTTATAATAAACTGCAAAATAACCAGTTCATTATCTGAAGTTGACTTATAAAAATATTATCTGTATAAATGAATAACCAGACAACAATAAGGGAGATTTGATATAATGATAAAGTATGAACCGCTGAAAATAGACTATGAGATTCCTGAAGAACTACAGATTGAAATAGATCATTATATTGATAACCTGAATAATGATAATGGTTCTTCAGAGGATTGTTACAGAATGGAAATCATGTGCATTCTGAACTGGTGTTACAGGGAAAGAATACTGACCAATGAACAGATTGACGAACTGAGAGAATACTATCAGCACAAGGGCATACTGAAGCATGGACGCGAGTGCTGAGTCTTTCAGATGGCAAAAGGCAATACGGAAAAACAGTCGAAAGATTGTGAATAAAGACACCGGTCCATTGTGTGTTTGGGATCTGTGGGAAGCAGAAAAAAGTTATGTTTACTGGAATGCAGAGTTTCCGTTTGATTTCGGGGGAAAGGAACGCTGGATATGATCTATTTGGACCACGCGGCAACATCGCCCATGCCGCCGGCTGTACTTGAGGCGTTGCCAGAACTGTGCCGGACGGCATGGGGGAATGCAGGCGGTACATATGCTGCCGGGAGAGCGGCGAAACAGGTCCTGGATGATGCAAGGAGCGAGCTGTCGGGTATGCTGGGTGCATCGCCGGATGAGATCTATTTTACGTCTGGCGGTACGGAGTCGGACAACTGGGCGATTCAGGGCATGTGCCGCGCCGTGCCGGATAAGCGGCATATTATTACGACACAGATTGAACACCATGCGGTGCTGAATACATGCAGGGCACTTGAGCGGGAAGGATATCGCGTGACCTGCCTGCCGGTTGAGGTAGACGGAACGGTGAATCCGCAGGCGGTAGAGGATGCCATTGAGGCGGATACGGCAGTGATCTCTGTCCAGATGGCCAATAATGAAATCGGGACGATCGAGAAAATCGATGAAATCGCAGCTGTTGGAAATGCGCATGGGATTCCGGTTCATACAGATGCCGTGCAGGCAGCGGGGCAGGTGACCATAGACCTTAAGGCACTGCCGGTCACTCTCCTGTCGATCTCGGGACACAAATTCGGTGCGCCGAAAGGGATTGGAGCGCTGTATATTCGCCGCGGAACGAGAATTGAACCGTTCATGAACGGCGGTGAACAGGAAAGGGCGCAGCGGGCCGGAACGGAAAATGTGATTGGTGCCAGGCTTATGGCCCTGGCGCTGGCGAAATACAGACGCGGTGACTTCGACAGAATGCGCGCCCTCAGGGACGGGTTTATGGAACGGATAACAGACAGATATCCGGATGTTGTGGTGAATGGAAACCGCACGAGGCGGCTGCCGGGCAATATCCACCTGTCTATTCCGGGCATTAACCGAAATGCGCTGCTGATGCAATTGGATATGGCGGGCATTGCGGCATCTGCTGGCAGTGCGTGCACGGCAGGTATTGTGGAGCCGTCCCATGTTATTAAGGCAATAGGTGGGGATACTGAGGCAGCGGCGCTCAGACTGACTCTGGGACATGAGAATACGGAGGCGGAAATGGATGAGGTGTATTCTCAGCTTTGCCGCATCCTGGACAGACGGAAAGGACAGTAAATGATCTACGGAAACACAGAGGGCATCCGGGATGCGGACCTGGCAAAACTGGAAAGCCTGTATGATTATGAAATGGAGCAGGACTGTTTTGCGCCCCGGGAACTGCTTGAAGTGCTTGCAGCTTTCACCGGCATGATTGGCAGAGAGGTGTCTGTCTACATATCACGTGCCGGCGAGATACTGGATGTTTCGGTCGGCAATCAGAACAGCGTGGGACTTCGCAATATCCGGCTGCGCAGGAGCGCCAGCCGGCTCAGTAAGGTGCGGTGTATTCATACGCACCCCAACGGGGATCCGCATTTATCTGAGGTGGACCTGAGCTCACTGAAAAGCATGTTCTTTGACAGCATGGCCGCTGTGGGCGTTGAAAACGGTCAGATTACCGGTGTCCAGGCATCCTTTCTGACGCTGAATGAACATGGGGAAATTGGCGTCAGCCTTACCCGCATTGCTGCGGCGCATGCCATTCCGCAACGTGCATGGATGGAAACCATTGAGGAGACGGACCGGATTTCCTTTGTGACCAGTGCGGACAGCAGTACGGGGAACGAGCGGGAACGCGCCGTCCTGGTCAGCATTGAGGACGAGCAGTCGCTTGAAGAGCTGGCGGCGCTGGCGGAAACGGCCGGCGCTGAGATCGTGGGCCGGATCATTCAGAAAAAGGGAAAGCCGGATACCGCCACATTTATCGGCAGGGGAAAAGCGGAGGAACTGTCCCTGTATGCACAGGCAAAAGAGGCGGACATCGTCATCTTTGATGATGAACTCAGCGGCGTCCAGCAGCGGAATCTCGAGCAGATTCTGTCCGGCGCCAGGGTGCTGGACCGGACGGCTCTGATCCTGGATATCTTTGCCCAGCGTGCCCGTTCACAGGAAGGTAAGCTCCAGGTTGAAATGGCCCAGCTGACGTATCAGCTGCCGCGCCTGACCGGTCACGGCATCGCCCTGTCAAGACTGGGCGGCGGCATTGGGACCCGGGGCCCGGGCGAAACGCAGCTTGAGATGGATCGGCGGCGCATCAGACGTCGCATGACGGCGCTGCAAAGCGAGATCAACCGGATGAGCGATCAGCGCAAGCTGAGACGTGGGAAACGCGAAAAAAACCAGCTGAAGCGGGTGGCACTGGTTGGATATACCAATGCGGGCAAGACGACACTGCTGAACCAGCTCAGCGGGGCGTCATCGTTTGCCGAAAACATGCTGTTTGCGACGCTGGATCCGCTGGTGAGGACCGTGCCGTACCCGGGCGGGAAGGACAATTTCCTCCTGATTGATACGGTCGGGTTCATCAGCAAGCTGCCGCATGCACTGGTGGATGCGTTCCATTCTACGCTTGAGGAGACGCTGGACGCGGATCTGCTGCTCATCGTTTCGGATGCCGCGTCACCGCAGGTAAATGAGCAGTATAAGGTAGTCATGGAGGTCCTCAGGACACTTGACGCCGAGAACAAGCCCATGCTCCATGTCCTGAACAAGCAGGATATTACGGAAAACAGCGGTGGGGATGTGTTCCCGGAGGCGGTCAGGATCAGCGCCAGGTCCGGTGAGGGCGTGGAGGAGCTGCTTGAACAGATCGCAAAGCGGCTCAGGGATACGAGCATTGAGGCGGACATTGTGATCCCGTACACGGAGGCACAGGGTGAGGCCTGGATACACCGGAATTTCACGGTGCTGGATGAACAGTATACAGATACCGGCTATGTCCTGCACGTGGAAACGGACAAGGATGGACTGGATCAGCTCGCCCGGCGGTTTGATAAGGATTGTATTTCGGCGGCCGAAAACGTATAATAGGGGAGGTCTCTGCAGACAGATTCACCACGCGCGCAGCGATGGGGCATCTCATTGGTGAGCAGAGACTTACCGCACGAAACCGACCGCAGAT
>JAFSZW010000306.1 GCA_017458865.1 Clostridia bacterium | reverse complement strand
CGTTGATAACCGCACCGGTGCCAGCGGCGTTATCGGCCATGAAGCGATTGCCGATGCCGATCCGGATGGATACACCATTGGCATGATTACCTGGGAGCTTGCATCCTATGCGCCGCAGGACATGTCCGAGTACACCTATGAGAAGTACATTCCGCTTTGCCGCGTCAATACCGATGCTGCTGCGATCACGGTCAATGCTGCATGGGCAAAGGAAAACAATGTGACCGATCTGAAGACCTTCATCGACTACTGCAAGGCTCATCCGGGCGAGGTCACCATGGGCGGTTCCTCCGCAGGTTCCGTATGGCATGTTGCCGGCGGCTATCTGATGAACGAGGCTGGTATCGACATCAAGATGATCACCTATTCCGATGGTGCTGCTCCCGCTGTTAAGGCAGCTGCTCAGAACGAGATTACCGGTGTAACCGTTTCTGCCGCAGAAGCCCGTTCCTTTGTTGAGTCCGGCGATCTGGTGATGTTGGGTGTCATGGACCCGGTCCGCAATCCGCTGTTCCCCGACGTTCCGACCTGTGCCGAGCAGGGATTTGAGTGCTACTATGCCACACAACGCGGCATGGCTGTCCCTCTGGGCGTGGATGCTGCGATCGTAGAGAAGCTTGAAGCTGCCTGCGCTGCTGCCATTGAGGATCCGGAATTTGTTGAGGCCATGGCAAATCTTGGCCAGAAGATCGACTACCTGAATGGTGCAGACTATGGCAAGTATCTTGCACAGGCTGCTGTCGATGTTCCTGCCGCAATGGCGACCGTTGGTCTGATTGAGGAGTAATTCGCTGTGACAACGAAGGCAGGCGTATGCCTGCCTTTTTTCCTGACTTCATGGAAGAAAGGAAGTGCTTTCGATTGGAAACCAAAAAAACACAGACCAAGGCATTTGCCAATCTGATTATTTCGGTTCTGCTGCTCGTTTTTGAAGTCTGGGCATGGATTCAGTCAACCGCCATCAAGACGGCCAAGAATGCCACGGTCCAGCCGGCTACCTTTCCCCAGATCATGATCCTGGGCATGGGCATCTTTACGGTGATCCTGCTGATTCAGTCGGTGATGAAGCTGCTGTCCATGAAAGCGGATGATCCGCTGGCACAGAAAGCCGAAACACTGAATGTGGTGAAAGACAGGGGAACGCTGGCCGCGCTGTTTGTGATTGCACTGTGTGCACTGTATGTCTACCTGTTCAAGGATGTCGGCTATGTCGTAGTGAGCTTTTTCCTCTGCGCCATTATCATGTGGCTGATCGGCCTCAGGAACCCCGTGAAGCTGCTGCTGATCTCGGCTCTGGTGCCCCTTGGCATGTGGTTTATCTTCTACAAGTTCCTGACGGTGAATATCCCCATGGGCATTCTCCAGCCGCTTCGCGATCTTGTGGATATGATTTAGGGAAGGAGACAGAACGATGGATTGGAATTTATTGTTTTCCAGTTATGCAAACGTATTTCTGGATCCGACAACCTTGCTCATGACCCTGCTCGGTGCGGCAGGCGGTGTTCTGCTGGGCGCCATTCCCGGTATGACGGCAACCATGGGTGTTGCACTGCTGATTCCG
>JAFSZW010000305.1 GCA_017458865.1 Clostridia bacterium | reverse complement strand
GTCCAGAAACTTACGTCCGTCTGAGGATAGACATCTGTGACGCCTGCACCGATCTGGTAGCCTTCCTCACCGAGAGTGAGGTATCCGCCTGTGGACTGATAAGTGACAACAGGTGAGGGTGATGCAGCAGTTTCGGTGTAACCGGTATTGTACGGGTCAGTTGTCGTACCATAGCTGTACATGCTGTACGGATCGTATCCGGTGCCTGTCGTTCCGTACTGACTATAGGTGGTGCCGGCAGCCGCATACGGATCATATGTGGAAGTCGTGCCGGTCGTTCCATATGGGTTGTACGTAGACGTTGTGCCTGTAGAACCATAGGGATCATATGTGGATGTTGTGCCGGTTGTTCCATACGGGTTGTATGCAGACGTTGTGCCAGTACCTGCAGCAGAAGCGGTGGTAGAGCCATACGGATCGTATGTGGACGTGGTTCCGGTTGTTCCGTATGCAGAGGTTGTGCCAGTGCTGGCAGATGCATACGGATCATATGCGGTACCGGTTGATGCATACGGGTCGTAAGCGGCTGTGGTGCCGGTGCCTGCAGCGGATGAGGTAGTAGACCCATACGGATCATACGTAGAGGTTGTACTGCCGGTTGTTCCATACGGACTGTATGTGGAGGTTGTGCCGGTACCTGCGGCAGAAGCGGTGGTAGATCCATACGGATCATACATAGAGGTCGTGCCGGTGCCGGTCGTTCCATATGCGCTGTAGGCAGACGTTGTGCTGGTATCTGCAGCGGAAGCGGCGGTGGACCCATACGGGTCATACGTGGACGTTGTACCGGTGCCGGTTGTTCCGTATGCGCTGTATGTGGACGTTGTGCCTGTGCCGGCAGTGGATCCATACGGATCGTACGTAGTTGTTGTGGACCCCGCGGCGGAATATGCAGTTGTGGTGCCGGCTGCGCTGGGATTATACGTGGTGGTTGTACCTGCTGCGCTCGGATTGTAAGCGGTAGTCGTACCGGCGCCGATGGGATTGTAAGTACCAGTCGCATTGTATAAGGTAGACGTACCAGCAGCGCCGGCAACCGGAAGACCGGTGGTTGTGCCGACAGCAGTAGCATCGGCATCGACCGTTACATTAACAGTAATCTCCTTGGAGATGCTGTCAGATGGGGTGCCGTACTGGCTGGTCATGGATGCAACAAGGGTATACGATCCGGCTGCAAGCGAGGTACCATCTGCAGTAAATGCAGGCAGCTCGTAAATGTTATCCTTGGAATGGATTTCTGCATTATCTGCAATTGTGACGACAGGGTTGCCAAAGGAGTCAGTGAGCATGATTGTCACAAAACCAGGGACAGATGCCGTGACAGTGAACTCAATATACTCGCCGCTTTCAAGAGAGCCGGGCAGCTTGCTGACTTTCAGCGTAGGTTTGGTCTTGGCTTCCTTTTCAGCAGTTTTGTTGACTGCCAGTGCACTGGTCATTGTTGTGAAAAGAAGCATCAGTGCAATGATGACAGCGAGGAGACGTTTTGATTTCATAAAGCTTCGTAGCTCCTTTCAAACCACCCGTCCGCGGGACAAGTGGAAGCAATCGATAAAAATTCATTCTGTATCATAGCGCAAAAGCTCGAATGTTTCAAGAGGATATTCTTTTTCTGAAACAGAAACTGAATCGTCATCCAGAACAGAATGGCAGCAAAATGAAAGTAAACGACTTTAAAAATTCAAAAAATATGGATTTATCCTGTCTAAATAGAGATAAATGCAGTTTTTCTGAAAAATTATTTCAAAATGGGTGTTCAAGTCAGATTAATTGTGCTAGAATATGCCGTCATTAAAAGTGAGCGTGGAGGAACGGGTATGCGAACGAAATTTATTTTTGTGACAGGCGGTGTGGTTTCTTCCCTGGGAAAAGGCATTACGGCCGCGTCACTGGGCAGACTGCTTAAGAATCGCGGACTCAAAGTATCCATTCAGAAATTTGACCCGTACATCAATGTGGATCCCGGAACCATGAATCCGTATCAGCATGGCGAGGTGTTTGTAACGGACGACGGTGCGGAAACGGATCTGGATCTTGGACATTATGAGCGGTTTATCGATGAAAACCTGACCCAGGCCAACAATGTGACCAGCGGCCGTGTCTATTTCACCGTTATCTCGAAGGAGCGGCGGGGTGAGTATCTCGGTGCGACGATTCAGGTGATTCCGCATATCACCAACGAGATCAAGCGCCGGATGCTTGAGGTCTCACGCGGGGATAACCCGCCGGATGTGGTGATTACGGAGATAGGCGGTACGGTCGGCGATATTGAGTCGCTGCCGTTCCTTGAGGCGGCAAGGCAGCTTCGCAGTGAAGTCGGGCGCGAGAATGTCCTCTATATTCATGTGACGCTTGTCCCGTACATCCATGCTGCGGGGGAACTCAAGACGAAACCGACGCAGCATTCAGTCAAGGAGCTCACAGGACTTGGCATCCAGCCGGACATCATTGTATGCCGGAGCGAGGAGCCCATCCCCAGGGACGTCAGGGGGACGATTGGTCTGTTTTGCAATGTGCCGGCTGACTGCGTATTTGAAAACCTCAATGCCCGGAGCATCTATGAGGTGCCGCTCCTCATTCATGAGGAGGGGATGGATTCGGCTGTCTGCCGGCTGCTCGGCATTGACTCGCCGGAGGCAGACATGACCGAATGGCGCCAGATGGTCGATCAGCTGCTCAATCCCCGGTACAGTGTCAGAATTGGCATTGTCGGCAAGTATGTGGAGCTGCCGGATGCCTATCTGTCCATCGTAGAGGCGCTTGGACACGGCGGTATCGCGAATCATGCGAAAGTTGAAATTGAGTGGATCAGCGCGGAGCAGGTGACGCCGGAGAATGCGCAGGAGAAACTGGGCAACTGCAACGGCATTCTGGTACCGGGCGGATTTGGCAGCAGAGGACTGGACGGCAAAATTGCTGCCTGTCAGTATGCCAGGGAGCACGGCGTACCGTTCCTTGGCATCTGTCTTGGCATGCAGATGGCGGCGGTTGAATTCGCCAGAAACGTCCTCAATCTGACCGGCGCGCACACCAGTGAGGTGGATCCCAATACGCCGTATCCGGTCATTGATCTCATGCCGGATCAGCGGAATATTGACGAGAAGGGCGGTACCATGCGTCTTGGCAGATATACCTGCAGCCTGATGGAGGGAACCCGTTCGTTTGATGCCTATGGCACAACAGAGATCCATGAACGGCATCGCCACAGGTATGAGTTCAACAACCTTTACCGGGATGCTTTCGAAAAAGCCGGCATGCGTACGGCCGGTGTCAATCCGGACCGGGATCTCGTGGAGATCATTGAGCTCAGAGATCATCCATGGTATGTGGGTGTTCAGTTTCATCCCGAACTGCGCAGCAGGCCGAATCATCCTCATCCGCTGTTCAGAGAGTTTGTGAAAGCGGCACTTAAAGCAGAATAATACGAAAGAGCGCGGATTTCCGCGCTCTGATTATTTTGATACAGATTCCGTCAAATGGAATGCGCTGCCCATGAAAGCTTTAAGGGCATTTTACGTTGGGATGCCGTTGAGCGGGCTTGCAAGGAATGCGTCATAGGTGATGCCTGCGGCTTCCTCGGCAGAGAGGGTATGCATGTAGGAGACTTTGTCCTGCAGATGCCCGGGCCCCCAGCAGCCATATTCCGCAAATCTTGTGCGGTCATGGGATTCCGGCTTGTTCCAGTCGTGGAACCAGCCTTTGGCAATGTGGCTGTCAAGGCCACAGGAAAGCAGCGTGATCCGGGCGTCATTGCGCCAGGGACGGCCAATATAGACGCTTCCGTCGGGACAGCGATCGCTCAGGAAACGGCAGTTTTTGAAAACAAATCCAAATGTCTGTCCCTGAGGGGTACAGGGGGCGCAGACATAGCCCTCATATGGCGTTTTCCGGTCATCGCGCCCGTCTTTTGAAACCAGTTCACAGGATTCAAACCATGCGGCGGCACCGCCAAAGATGAAGTCGATGTCCCCCTCTATGGTGCATTTGCGGAAGGAATGACGCTGAGGGCGGCGTTCGGTGTGCTCATCCGGTCCCGTAAAACCGCCGGGTTCAACCTCTGCCAGAGGGAGCGGCGCAAGAAAGAGCGTATCCTGACTGCCTGAAAAGCAGCAGTTTTCCGCAAGAAATTCATCCCCGTTTACATAAAGGGCAATGGCCTGACCGACACGTTCGCGCGGCCCTGCGGAATTGGAGACTTTAAGCCGCCTGAGCGTGATATGGTCGCCGCAAAGGCGGAGTGTTGCCGTGCGGAAGGTGTGGCGCTTGCTGCCATCCGGCATGTCATCCTGGGCAAAATCATCCCAGATGATTTCGGTTTTGTCTGCGCCGGCACCCTCAATGATGGTATTGGGACGGAGAAGCTCTACTTTTTCGCACCAGGTCCCGGCACTGAGCAGAATCCGGGCTGGAATGGACGGATCGGACGGCAGCGCGGCAATGGCTTTGCTGATGGTATCCGGCTCTCCGCCGGGGGTTACGCGGATGGTAATCAGGTTGGACATGAGTCCTTTCCTCCTTCTTGCTAAACCGTAGCAGGTACGTGCCTGATATTTCAGTATTCGAGAGATCGGTAGCCAGGCAATTTGTCTGACTGCGGCAAAACCGGCGTCCCCGTCGGCCGGAGAAAGTGCCGGTGGAATTCACAATGGTATGCGGCCCTCATTATAATTGGGAAAGATTGGGAACGCAAGCAGAATCGTAGCGCAGCGATGTTTGCAGGTGGTGCAGTGATGGAAAGGCAAAACGCATGAATCCTGAGTTCATGGTCAGTTTCGAACTGCTGAAGATGGATCTGACAAACGCAGGCGGTTTGGTCACTGAATGCAGGGAAATGAGGGGCGTCAGAGAATCATGACCGGGAATGGTGAAATGGTTACAGGACTGGATACGGGTGCGCCTGAACTGGTGTGGTTTTAACATTGGTGGTTGAATTATGCTTTGAAATCGAATACAATGTGACCATCTCAGAAGGGAGGCACAGGATGTCGTACATTGCAGGAATCGGCGGTGCCAACATGGATATTCACGGGCAGTGCCGGACAGAGCTTATCATGCATGATTCGAATCCCGGAAAACTGAGCATGTCCATGGGCGGCGTATGCCGCAATATATGCGAGAATCTGGCCAGACTCGGGGAAGAGGTATACCTGGTTACGGTTCTTGGCAACGATGTGAATGGACGGAATATTCTTGAGGGCTGTGAACATGCCGGCATTCACATGAGAGGAACGAAGATTCTTGACGGTGAGCAGTCCTCTACCTACATTTCTATTACGGACAGGGATGGTGAACTGTTCCTTGCCATGAGCGACATGAGCATCATCAAGCGCCTGGATGACAGGCTTGTGGATGAGGCGCAGGTGCTGCTGTGTGGCGCTGAGCTGGTGGTCTGTGATGGGAACCTGTCGACAAAATCGCTTGATCGGCTGACACGGATCTGCAGGAATCCGCTGTACATGGATCCGGTGTCGACCGCCTGGGCAAAGGAAATCAATCCGTACATCGGCTATTTTGATACCGTTAAGCCGAACCGGATAGAGCTTGAGGTACTGACCGGCTGTCCGTGTGATACGCTTGAGCATATGCAGACGGCCTGTGATATTCTTCGCGGACGCGGTGTAAAGCGTGTATTTGTCAGTCTTGGAAAGGACGGCATGTTTTATCGGGGACCGGAGGGCAGCATTATCGGTCAGAGCAGGCCATATCAGCACACCGTGGATGTGAACGGCGCCGGCGATGCGGCGATGGCAGGCATTGTATATGCAACGGTTCATGGATGGTCACCCGAGCAGACGGTACATGCGGCAATGGCAGCGGGCATGATTGCCATCGCCTCGCCGGATACGATCAATACCGAGATCAGTCCGGCACTGATTGAAAAAACGATAAAGGAGTATATACTATGATGGATCTTAAGCAGTTTATGGATATTACACCGGAAATCGCTGAGGCGGTTGCCGGCGGGAAACCGGTGGTGGCACTGGAAAGCACAATTCTCAGCCATGGCATGCCGTATCCGGAGAACCTCAAATTTGCAGGGGAGATTGAGAAAATCATCCGGGCTGAAGGGGCTGTACCGGCGACAATGGCGGTCATTGACGGACGTCTCAAAGCCGGTCTGACTGAGGCCGAACTGCAGCGCATGTGCGAGGCGAGAGGTGTCCTCAAGGTCAGCCGCAGAGATCTGCCCATTGTTGTGGCCGAGAAACTGACCGGTGCGACAACCGTGGCAACGACGATGATTCTGGCCAGACTGGCCGGCATCCATGTCTTTGCAACGGGCGGCATAGGCGGTGTCCACCGTGGCGGTGAGGTGACCATGGATATCAGCGCAGACCTGCAGGAACTTGCACATACTGAGGTGGCAGTCGTCTGCGCCGGTGCAAAGATGATCCTGGATATCGGGCGGACGCTTGAGTATCTTGAGACGATGGGTGTTCCGGTGCTCGGCCTCGGCACCTCTGATTTCCCGGCATTCTACTGCCGGCGGAGCGGGTTTGGCGTCGATTTCAACGCAAAGACGCCGCTGGATGTGGCGAAGATTGCAAAGGCCAAGTGGGATATGGGCCTCGGCGGCGGACTGCTCATCGGCAATCCGGTACCGGAGGAGTATGCCATGGACTTTGACAAGATGAGCGAAGTCATTGACAGGGTACTCAGGATGGCCGATGAAGCGGGCGTCAAGGGCAAGGATATTACACCGTTCATGCTGGCACATATCGTTGAGGAGACCGGCGGCGACAGCCTCAAGACGAATATCCAGCTGGCATTCAACAATGCCAGAGCAGCATCCCGCATTGCCGTTGAACTGTCAAAGCTTTAAGATTTGTGGTTGGTTCGGGTGATTTATGTCCTTGATCCGCGAGAGTAAATCCTGTATAATTGATGCAAGAATATGGTTCGGATGACTAATGTGTGCGCCGGAACGGCTGCGGCAGATGGTCAGGAACCCTGAGGAGGAAAAAACTATGGGTGCTACGCTTTTGATTATGGCTGCCGGTATGGGATCCAGGTATGGCGGCAACAAACAGGTGGATGGCCTGGGACCGAACGGCGAGATTCTGATGGAGTATTCCATCTATGATGCAATCCGTGCCGGATTCGATCAGGTTGTATTCGTCATCAAGCCGGGAATGCAGGAGCAGGTTGCGGCTATCTGCGGCGATCGCGTCTCCAAGAAAATTAAGGTAGATTATGCATTCCAGGATTTCTCCAGCGTGCCGTCTTTCTATAAGATTCCTGAGGAGCGTCAGAAGCCTTTCGGCACTGTGCATGCGGTTCTGGTTGCAAAGGACAAGATCAAGCAGCCGTTCGCGGTCATCAATGCGGATGATTATTACGGTGTCTCCGCTTTCTCGACGATCTACCCGAAACTTCAGACGATCAAGCCCGAGGGCGAGGCACTCATCGTCAGCTACGAGCTGAGGAATACGGTATCGAAGAACGGAACGGTTACGCGTGGCATCTGCCAGGCTGAGAACGGCTGCCTGTCCAAGGTGGTTGAGACGTTCAAGATTCAGGCAATGCCGAATGGAGAGATCCTGAACCTTGACGGTGGCGAGCCTGGTGTTCCGCTGGATCCGCTTGCACCGATTTCCATGAATTTCTGGGGCTTCACGCCGTGGCTGTTCGGCAAGCTTGAGAAGTATTTTGAGGACTTCCTTCGCGGCCTGACGCCGTCGGATATCAAGGCAGAGTGCCTGCTCCCGTCAGCAGTGGATACGCTGATGCAGAGCGGTGAACTGAAAGTGCCGATGCTCAAGACAGATTCTGTCTGGTTCGGCGTCACTTATAAGGAAGATAAACCGCTGGTTCAGGCAGACCTTCGCGATCTTCACGCCAAAGGTGTCTATCCGGCAACCCTGCACGAGTAATCAGAAACAGGCAGACTGTCCCATAACGGGACAGTCTGTTGCCTCTCAGCGTACCTCAATTTGAGCCGGACAAGAAATGCGCCGGCTTTTTGGGAGAAGGTGAACCATGCACATTCAGCTGGCAAAGGAATCGACAGGAAACAACAGTGCTGTGAAGAAGGCAGTTGCCGTTTCTGTTGTGGCCAATGTTTTTGAAATTATTGCAGCCGCTGTCATGGTTCTCCTTGTGATGCTGCTGATTAACGGGGGCATTGAGGAAGCGCTGGCCAGAGTGACAGCCATTGTCTGCCTTGGCGTT
>JAFSZW010000304.1 GCA_017458865.1 Clostridia bacterium | reverse complement strand
TCTTTACATCCCCAAGTCCCGCCACCATGAAGTTGTCCACCAGGGAGACCAGTGACTGGATCAGCGCCTGCAGCATCACGGGGATGCCGATCATCAATGCCTGCCTGTAAAAAGGCAGGCTGCCAAAATATCTTTTCATAAAATCGCCTCCTTCGGCGAAGTTTCACACACCGTATGTTATGACAAAATGCCTGCTGAACCTTTCCGCCCGACCGATTGCTTTCTCCGGTTCCCGGCCGCACAAATGAACAAGGTGACCATGAGTTCGCCCATTATAGTGAACGTAAGGTCACCTGTCAAGTCCCTGCGTTATGATTTCATCCCGTTCCAAAAATAAGTCTCTGAACCTGATTTGACTCAGTTTCAATGACACTCCAATTGACACAGGATCATTTATTTGAGAGGCAAAGTATAGGCGGGTTATGCTGGTGGACAGTATAAATAACTGACAGGAGGTAAAAAAGATTCAGCAAAGGGATTGTCCATCCCAAACTCATGTAAATCATCTTGTCACTCCATCGTCTCAAGGGCGAGGGCCATCTCCGCTCCTACGACCTCCGGATCATCCTCACCAAGAACAGTTATCAGTTTGCCCAGTGAGATCCGTGCATTCTCTATTGAACCAGCTGCCAAAGCCTCGTGAAATCTCGTTATTTCTTCTTTCACGTCATCCTGACGTTCCGAAACATCCATCACCGTATTGAGAATCGTATTGGCATCTTTTCCATAGGTTAATGGCGCTGTCCATGCAGCACAGTCCTTTAATATCACCACCTCATCTGCGTGACCTCAATCGTGTTGTCCGGGTGAAATGCACCGTCTTCCGTCTTTCTTCCGCAACATTCATATTATATTTTGTCTATTGACTTTATAGATTATATCGCTTATGATTCAGTCCATCAACAGCACGCAGGGTCGGCGCACAGCGTCGATCGATCAGATAGGAACACCAAATGGTTGGAAAACGTTGAATGAAAAGGAAGTGTATTGAATGAAACGGGTACAATGGGGCATTTTTCTCTTCCTGTTCCTTGTCCCCCTGATGCGGCCCGCCACGGTCCGAAGTGAAAAAATCCCGGACGAGGAAGGGGCTGCCGAAATCAGCACGCTGACGTTCAGTGCAAAAGACCTGACCGGGGAACCCGCCTTTCTTGACTGGACGCAGGACGGCACGGCAATGCAGCTCATTGCCCGCAAAGACGAGACAGGCGAAGTGCGGCTGGCGTTCAATACCTGTCAGTCCTGCGGCGGTTCGCCCTATGCCTGGTTTGAATACCGGGGAAACAATACCCTGCAATGTCAGAACTGTGGTCAGCCCTTCGCCCTGGACACGGTGGGCATCACCAGGGCGGCGGGATGCAACCCGGTCAGCATAACCGGATTTGTCGTAGAGGGAGATACGGTGACCGTGCCGCAGAACATCCTGGCGGAAAATGTGTACCTGTTCACGAACTGGAAGAAGACCGATCAATGAGCACGCAGAAAAAGACCTGGCATATTGCAGGAATGCATTGTCCCCGCTGCGAAACAGTCCTTTTAAGAGCGGTAAAAGACCTGGACGGCCTTTCATTGTCCAGGGCCGATTACCGTGCGGGCACGCTGACCGCGCAATGGGATGATAAGCGCCTGCCGGAAGAAAAGCTGGCAGAGTGCATCGCCCAGGCAGGATATGAGCTGAAGCGTGAAAACAGCAGCACATTGCGGCGCATCCTGACGCTGCTGTGTCTCATACTGGCGCTTTTTGCACTCTGCCTGCTCTTTGCCCTCACCCCTTTGGAGGGGATGCTCAGCGCTTTTCCAACAGCCCGCGCAGGAATGACCCTGGGCACGCTGTTTCTTGTGGGACTGCTTACCTCTGTGCACTGTGTGGCCATGTGCGGCGGCATCAACCTGGCCCAGAGCGCCGTATCTGTCCGGTCAGGCAGGCGGATCCGTTCAGCCAATTTGCAGTACAATGCCGGGCGTCTATTGTCCTATACCCTGATGGGCGGTATTGTCGGGGCACTCGGATCTGTCCTGCGCATCAGTACCGCCGTGCAGGCTGCGATTCAGATCATCGCAGCCGTTTTCATGCTGCTCATGGCTCTGAATCTGCTGGAACCGGGCGGCCTTCGGGGCATGCTGCCGACATTGCCCGGCGACCTTCGCGCCAGACTGATGGGCAAAGGACGGAAGTCCTCCCTGTGGATCGGCCTTCTGAACGGCCTCATGCCCTGCGGACCCCTGCAGGCCATGCAGCTGTATGCCCTGTCTGCGGGCAGCTGGACCATGGGTGCGCTCAGCATGGCCATTTT
>JAFSZW010000303.1 GCA_017458865.1 Clostridia bacterium | reverse complement strand
TATAATCCGGAGCAGCCTCCGCGATGCCCTCAATCCCTTCCAGCGCTTTTTTCACATGACGCTCGCAGTTTTCGCACATCATTCCCCCGACATTGACCGTCGTACTCTGCAATGCCGGGCATTGTCCGCTGCACTTTTCCGTCTGTTCCGGTGCCCTTTGCCCGCAGGCATCCGGCATTTTGTCCTGTCCAATACTGCCCGTGACCGGACCGTCTGCCGGCGCCGCCGGTTTGCGCATCTTCCGGTCCCCGGAGGGATCATGGACATGAAAGAGATTGAGCCTCAGCGCATTCATGCACACCGTAAACGAGGACAGGGCCATCGCTGCGGCACCCCACATCGGGTGCATTTTGATGCCGGGATACAGTCCGGCAGCCATGGGAATCAGCAGCGCATTATACGCAAATGCCCAGAAAAGGTTCTCATGAATTCGCCGGAGCGTCGCCCTTGAGAGGCGTATCGCCCCCGGCACATCCGTCAGCCTGGATTCGATCAGGACGATGTCTGCCGCATCAATGGCCACATCCGCTCCCGCGCCAATGGCAATTCCCACATCCGCCCGCGTGAGCGCAGGCGCATCATTGATTCCATCCCCTACCATGGCAACCCGGCCCCGGGTCTGCAGTTCCCGGATAACCGCCTCTTTGCCCTCAGGCAGCACGCCGGCGATCACCTGATCCACACCGGCCTGTGCGCCGATGGCCTTTGCGGTGCGTTCGTTGTCGCCGGTCAGCATGACAACCTCAATGCCCTGTCCCTGCAGTTCCCGGACCGCACGGGCGGAATCCGGCTTAATCACATCCGCTACCGCAATAATGCCCAGCAATTTTCCTTCCCGGGCAAAAAACAGCGGCGTTTTCCCCAGGCCTGCCAGGGCATCTGCCTTTTCTTTCAGGTTCGGGTCAGGTGCCGCAATGCCGGCAATGTATTTGCCCGACCCGCCATGCAGGCGCTGTCCATTAAGCCGGCCCTCAAGCCCGTTGCCGGCCAATGCCGCAAAATCCGTTACCTCATGCCGGGGCAGCCCCTTTTCATCCCCCATGGCGACAATCGCCCTGGCCAGCGGATGTTCCGACTTCCGCTCAAGCGCATAGGCTGCCTCCAGCAGCTCCTCCTGACCAACACCCGCCGCCGGGATAATATCCGTCACCATCGGCTTCCCTGCCGTGATCGTCCCGGTCTTATCCAGCGCAACAATCTGGACACGGCCGGTGTTTTCCAGTGCCTCCGAGGTTTTAAACAGAATCCCGTTCCGGGCACCCATTCCGTTTCCAACCATGATGGCCACCGGCGTCGCCAGGCCCAGTGCGCAGGGACAGGACACGACCAGCACCGCAATCGCCCGCTCCAGCGCAAACGTCACCGTCTGACCGGCCATGAGCCAGGCAACAAACACC
This sequence comes from Clostridia bacterium, assembly GCA_017458865.1. Lineage (GTDB taxonomy): Bacteria > Bacillota > Clostridia > Christensenellales > Aristaeellaceae > Ventricola. Next base: position 1,525 of record JAFSZW010000303.1, on the reverse strand, counting down.
ACCGCGGCAATCCCTATGACGGCGGGGACAAAAACAGCCGAAACCTTATCCGCTATCCGGGCGATGGGGGCCTTGGTGGCAGCCGCATCCGAAACCATCTGAATGATCTGTGCAAAGGTGGTATCCTCTCCGACCCGCGTGGCGCGTGCCCGGATAAAGCCGGACTGGTTCATCGTCGCTGCCGATACCGCGTCATTCACCCCTTTGTCCACGGGAATGGACTCACCGGTCAGTGCCGATTCATCCACCGCCGTACCGCCGTCGATAATGACGCCGTCCACGGGAATCGAGTCCCCGGGTTTGACGACAAAGATATCCCCCGGCTGCACCTCATCTATCCCGACCTCCACCGTCTGCCCGTCCCGCTCAATGACCGCCGTTTTCGGCGCCATCCGGAGCAGGTTTTTGAGTGCATCCGTGGTCCGTCCCTTGGACATGGCCTCAAGCGTTTTGCCCACCGTAATGAGGGCGGGAATCATCGCCGCCGTCTCAAAGTAAAGCTGCTCATGATAGATGCCCATCAGGTCCATATTGGGGGTGCCGTTTGTCACCATGACCGTCATCTGATAAAACACATATAGCGACCAGCCAAAGGAGACGGAAGAGCCAAGGGCCACCAGCGCATCCATATTGGGCGACAGATGCATCAGGCCGCGGAAACCGGAGATAAAAAAGTCCCGGTTGATCCCCATTACAATGAGCGCAATGATCATCTGTGTCAGCGCAAGCCCCAAATGATTGTGTGCCAAAAAGGCAGGCACCGGCAGTCCCAGCATGTGATGCCCCATGGTCAGGTACATCAGGACCAGCAGCCACACAACTGACTGGATCAGGCGCTTTTTCAGTCTCGGCGTCTCCCGGTCCCTGAGTGCCTCCTCCTCAGCAGCAAGTTTCGCGCTGACGGATCCGCCCGCCTTTTTCGCCGTCTCCGTCCCTTTGATCTGTGCCCCGTATCCGGCCTTTTCAACGGCTGCAATCACCTGAGCAGCAGGGACATCCCCGCTGACGGCCATCGAATTGGTGAGCAGCGATACGGTCACCGATTCTACGCCTTTAAGGTTTGATACTGCCTTTTCCACGTGTGCCTGACACGCCGCGCAGGTCATTCCCGTTACAATATATTGTTGCGACATTCCCTCTACTTCCTGTTTCTGTCTGTTTTCCTGTTCCCTCGACTCATACAAAGCGCTGCGCCGGCATTATCGATTTCCGTATACAGACCGCCTTTTACAGCCGCCAGTAGGCAAATCCATGCTTTTTCAGTTCCTGTATCGGATAGAGCCCCTTCACATCGATCAGCACTTTCTCCGCCATCGGGCCGGGCCGGTACATGTCCGCAATCTCATCCAGCGTTATGTTCCGGAAGCAGTCATGCGCAACAGCCGTAATCACACAGTCTGCATTCTTTGCCTCCTCAAGCGTCTTCAGATGCACGCCATATTCGCGCATGGCATCCTCCGGCGACACATGGGGATCGATCACAACCGGATCAATGCCGTACTCACGCAGACGGCGGATAATGTCC
>JAFSZW010000302.1 GCA_017458865.1 Clostridia bacterium | reverse complement strand
GGTGGTCTTGCCCGCACCGTTGGACCCCAGGATGGCCACAATCTCGCCGTCGTCCACATGGAAGGCCACATCCCAGAGAATATTCACAGCACCGTAACCGGCGCGCAATCCTTCAACCTTAAGCATTTGCGCCCTCCTTCTTTCCCAGGTAAACCTCCATGACATAGGGGTCATTCATGACCTGAGCCGGTGTTCCCTCTGCAATCTTCTCCCCGTGATGGAGCACAATGACCTCTTCGCAGAGGCTGACCACGGCCTGCATGATATGCTCAATGAGGAAAATGGTCACGCCGGATTCATTGATTTTCCGGATCAGCTGAATGGCTGCCTCCGTTTCCGCCGGGTTAAGTCCGGCCATGTTCTCATCAAGGAACAGCATCTCCGGGCGCGTGGCCAGGGCTCTGGCCATTTCAAGACGCTTCTGGTCCGGTGTTCCCATGTCCTTTGAGAGGATATGGCGCTTTTCATACAGGCCGGTGAACTGCAGAATCTCCATGGCCCGTTCCTTGGCCTCCCGTTCATTCTTCGCCGCCGCATGGCCGAAATAGGAGGAGGCCACCACATTTTCAAGCACGCTGAGGTTTTTCAGCGGCTTCATGATCTGGAACGTCCGGGCAATTTTCATGTTCGTATATTCGTAGGCTTTTTTGTCCGTGATGTCCTGACCCTTGTAGAAGATCTTTCCCTCTGTCGGCGGATAATAGCCGCAGATCATATTGAAGGTCGTGGATTTCCCGGCACCGTTCGGTCCGATCATTCCGGTAATTCCACCCTCACGGACCGAGAAGGAAACATCTTTCACGGCCGTCAGACCCTTGAACCGTTTGGTAATGTGCTGAACCTCAATAATCTTTGAATCGCTCATCCCTCTCACTCCTTCCCGCTCATTTTCGCCAGTTCCACTTCCTCAAGAACCTCAATCGGCGGTTTCCGGAGGATCTTCGTGTCCACAAAGGTCTTCAGCTTGCTGTGCATGTACCAGCCGAGAATGCCCGTGGGCCGGAAGCGAATGACGATCAGCAGCACCACGGCGTACATGAGCATGTTGATGCCGGGCAGGATGGAGCTGTATTTGGCCCGCAGGAACTCGGAAAGCGGAATCATGATCAGTCCGCCAACCAGCGGTCCTTCCACATAGGCAGCACCGCCGACAACGGCAGGCAGCACGGACTCGGTGGACTTGGCCAGAACCATCAGCTCGGGATCAATATAGCGGATATAACTGGCATAGAAGAAGCCGACCAGGGCCGCTACCATAGCCGAAACCACCACCGCCATGATCTTATAGCGCGTGGGATTGATGCCGATGGCCGCCGCCGCATCCTCATCCTCACGGATGGTGCGCAGCGCATAGCCCATCTTGGAGCGTTCAATCTTCTTCATCAGAAGGTACACCAGCAGCAGCATGGCCAGACCGACGTAATAGTAGGGAATCTTGCTGCCGAACCGGAAGTTCAGCCAGGAATCCCGACCGAAAGGCAGACCGACACCGCTGGCACGCCCGAAGAAGGCGGAGTTGATGATAAACTGCCGGAGCGCCTCACCAAAGGCGATAGACACCAGGGTGAAGTATGGACCCCTAAGAATAAAGCAGGGATAGAAGATAATGCCGGCCACCAGTCCGACAATCACCATGCCGAGGATGGCGGAGAACCAGGGATTGATGCCCGCCTTTGTAATCAGCAGACAGCTGGCATAGGCACCCAGGCCCATATAGGCCGCGTGGCCCAGAGAGTTCTGTCCGGTCATGCCGCCCAGCAGGTTCCAGGCCATGGACAGCGTGGACATGTAGAATACCAGCACAAAGATGTTCAGGATATACGGAGATTTGACAAATAACGGAATGCAGACAAATATCAGGAGCAGAATCCCCAGCACGATCGCCAGATTCCTGTGATATGTGCGAACCGCTTTTCTCTTTTCGCTCATTCTTATTTCCTCCTGATAATAATCAACTGACGTGCAACCAGAATGACAATGAACGTCACGAAAACGATCAGGTCACTGTAGGACGGACTGATGAACAGTGCCACCATGGTTTCAAGAAGACCGAGGAAAATGCCGGCGAAGAATGCGCCCGGAATGGAGCCCAGGCCGCCCACGACCACGACGATCAGGGCACGGAAGCCGAAGCTGGCGCCCGCCGTCGGGAAGATGGTATAAAAGCCGGTCAAAAGCGCGCCCGCGATGCCGGCCAGCGCCGTTCCCAGGCCGTAGGTCAGGATGTAAATCCGCTTGGTGTTGATGCCGACCACCTCAGCGCCAACCGGGTTCTGCGATACCGCGCGGATCTGCTTGCCGATGGTGGAATACTTGAGGAAAGCAAAAAGAGCAATGGACACGACGATCAGCACGCCGAAGCTGATCAGCCGGGGCAGTGCCAGGGTAACCGGTCCCAGATTGATGTACACCTGTGAGTAGCTGGTAGGAATGGTCCGGTATTCCGAGCCAAACAGAACCAGTGCGCCATTTGAGAGCAGCAGTCCCAGACCGACCGTCAGGAACAGGAGGTTGGTAAAGCTCTTTGTCCCCAGCGAGGGCGTGATCAGGGTATGCTGAATTGCCGCACCAAGGAAGAACATAATGATGGCAACGAGCGGAACACAGAGATACGGATCCAGTCCAAAGGTCGTACACAGAAAGTATGTCAGATACATACCAACCATGAGCATTTCGCCATGACAGAAGTTAACGATCTTC
>JAFSZW010000301.1 GCA_017458865.1 Clostridia bacterium | reverse complement strand
TATCCGTTCACATACGCTTCCTGCAGCGGCGTATCATATTCATCCAGGAAAATCAGCACCTTTTTCCTGTACACCTTCTCCAGCAGAGAGGATAAAAAGCCAAGGGACATCTCAGCTGTATCATCAGACATATCCCCGTCAATTTTGTGCAGTGCCTTCCTTTCGCTCGCTTCAAGCAGATCACAGCGGTACAGTTCCGGATAGCTTGCAAACAGTCTGGTCACCTCTGCTTTTATCTGGAAAAGCGTGCTTTCGATGGTTCTCCCCTTCACCCCTGCAAAACTTAAAAAGATCACCGGCCATTTTCCCTGCTGTTCCCGCATGTCCGGGTCTTCCCAGACCTTCAGGCCCTCAAACAGATCACCACGTTCAGCATATCTGTTCGAAAAAAAGCAGTTCAACATGGACATGTTCAGCGTCTTTCCGAAGCGCCGGGGACGGGTGATCAGGGTTACTACATCGCGTCCATTCCACCATTCCCTGATAAAATCTGTCTTATCAATATAAAAGCTTTTATTCACCTGGATTTCTTCGAAGTCCTGAATGCCAGTTGCAATCATACGCTTCATTCGATCCACCTCCATTCTCTTTAAAGTTTTTACATTGCCTGCAGTGTTCTCTTATCTCCATTATAAAAGTATAAAAGAAAATGCCGGTATTTCACAATCGAAGAGGTAAAGGCTCTGCAAAGCATGCACTTGCAGAGAACTGGAATCAACAGGGCCGGTTGACCCGTATGATCTGCCTTATAGGGTTTTACCCGACATTCTTCCGGTTGCGGCCCCGGTAGAGATGGAGATCGTTGTTGATGTATCCGGCCAGAATCTCAGTGATCTTTGCGTCCTTGCCGCCGCCTGCAACAATGACGTCCGCATACTGCTCATAGTTGCGGATGTACTGGTCAAACATCGGCTTGACTGTGGTCATGTACTGCTCGGCGATGCTTTCAATATCGCGTCCGCGCTCTACGATGTCCCGCTCTATGCGGCGCAGAAGGCAGATGTCGGATTCGACATGCATGTAAAGCTTGAGATCCATCTGGTTGCGCAGGCGCTTGTCATAGAAGGCATGGATGCCCTCCACGATGATGACATCGTGCGGCTCGAGGTACTCATCCGTCCGGTCCGCACGGCAGTGGTGCGAATAATCGTAGCGCTTTCTGGGGACCCGCTGGCCGTTCAGCAGGCTCTGCACGTCCCGCAGCAGGAGATCATGATCGAAGATACCAGGCTCGTCATAATTGAGGTGACACCGCTCCTCAAAGGTCAGGTCCGGATGGTCGAAATAATAGGCATCCTGGTTGATGATGAGAATACTCTTGTTGACCATGGTGGCAAGTTCCTTTGCCAGTGTGGACTTGCCGCTTCCGCTGGCACCGCAGATCCCGATAAACAACATATGCTTTTTCCTTTCCGTGTCTTGTCCTTTGATGCTTGTAACAGTCGTGTTAGCCGTTACTGTTCTCCGAGTGCTGCCTCAGCCTCTTCCCAGCGCCTGTACAGTGCATCCAGTTCCTCTTTGGCAGCCTGATACTGTGCCTGCACGGTCCGTGCCATCTCCGGGTTCAGATAAAGGTCCGCGTCGCTCATCCGGGCTTCAAGATCCGCAATCTCCGCTTCCTTGTCCATGACTGCCGCCTCAGCGGCGTTGCGCGTGGCGCGGAGCTGCTTTTCCTGCTGGCGGTTCAGCTTTTCGCGGCGCTTCTCCTTTTCAACCATTGTCCGGGTTTTGCCGGTTTCCGCGACGACCTCTTTGGGTGCGTTCTTCTTCTCCAGGTACTCATCATAATTGCCGAGGTACATCGTGATACCGTCCGGCTGCATTTCAATGATCCGGTCCGCAATCCGGTTGATGAAATAGCGGTCATGGGAGACGGTGATGATGGTACCGCCAAAGTCTGCCAGTGCGTTTTCAAGCACCTCACGGGAATCCATGTCGAGATGGGTTGTCGGCTCATCCAGCAGCAGCACATTGTCATGCCGCAGCATGAGAATGGTCAGCGCGACGCGGCCGCGTTCGCCGCCGGAGAGGGTGCGAATCGGCTGAAAGACGTCATCTCCGGTGAACAGGAACATGCCAAGTGCCCCGCGGACATCCGACTGTTCCATGGCAGGGAAACGGTCCCAGACCTCATCCAGGACGGTTTTATCCGGATTGAGGGTGCTCTGGTGCTGGTCGTAGTACCCGATGTCCACATTGGCGCCAAAGGAGATGGTGCCGGCATCCCTTGAGAGCTCGCCCAGCAGCATGCGGATGAGCGTGGTTTTGCCGATGCCGTTCGGCCCGATGATCGCCACATGCTCGCCGGCCCTGACATGCAGGCTGAAACCGTCAAACAGCGTCTTGTGTTCAAAGGATTTGGAGAGGCCCTCCACCATGAGCACATCCTCGCCGGTCCTTCGCCGCGGCGCAAACTGAAACCGGATGGCCTTGTCCTCAACCGGCTTTTCCAGCCGTTCCATACGATCGAGCGCCTTTTCCCGGCTCTCAGCCGCCCGGATGGACTTTTCTCGGTTGTACATCCGGTAACGGGCGATAATGGCTTCCTGCCGCTCAATCTCCTTCTGCTGCAGCTCATATGCGCGCATCCGCGTTTCAAGCCGCTCCATGCGCTGGCGCATGAAGGCAGTGTAATTGCCTCTGTACTGCTCACTCCGGCCGGACACGATCTCGACAATGGTGTTGCACACATGATCGAGAAAATATCGGTCGTGGGAGATGACGAGCACCGTGCCGCGGTAGGCGGTCAGGTAATTCTCAAGCCAATTGAGCGTATCCATGTCAAGGTGGTTTGTGGGCTCGTCCAGCATGAGAAGGTCCGGTTTCAATAGCAGAAGACGGGCCAGTGTAAACCGGGTCCGTTCACCGCCGGACAGGGTATCCAGCGGATAATCGTACTGTTCCGGCTTGAAGCCAAGGCCATTTAAAACGCCCGTAATCTGGCTGCGCCAGGAATAGCCGCCGGCTTCCTCATAGGCAGCCGTGAGCCGGTCATACTGGTTGGACAGCGTTTCAAATGCAGCCGGATCCTCGTGCTTTTCGGCGATCTCTGATTCAAGCTGCCGCAGCCGTTCCTCCATTTTGAAGACCGGATCAAAGACCGAGGTCAGCTCTTCCCAGATGGTGCCGCTCTCCTGCAGCGTATCCTGCTGGGCCAGATATCCGATTCTGAGGCCCTTGCTGATGGCTATGCTGCCATGGTCCGCTGTATCCAGTTCTGCCAGGATGCGCATCAGGGTCGTTTTGCCGCATCCGTTGACGCCCACAATGCCGGCCCGGTCACCCATCTGGAGGGAGAATGTTATATTCTTTAGAACCTCATTGATCCCGAAAGACTTTGAGAGGTCGGTAACCTGTAAACTTATCATGCCTTACTCCACAAAAAAACGACTATTCTGCAGGCTTTTCTGTCATCTGCTGCTCAGACTGAGCGACATCAGGAACTGGGATCAGCCCTGGTTTCGCATCAGTTTCATCTTCTGCATCTCAATTATACTTGATTGCACGTCCTGCTGGCAAGTCTCATTCCGGAAAAGACTGCATCTGTGTGTCAACTCCAAAGTGAATAGATAACCGTTAACTGGCAAGTCACAGGGCGCCAATTACCCAATGACTCTGCTAATAGCAGCCTCGCTGGCGAAAGCGTTGCAGGAAGAGAGATAGGCAATTTCCCCATCAAAGAAACACCGGAAACACAATCCGGCTTACAGAACAGGCATAATGCTGTTTATATTGAACCCGCTAATCATGCATGCGATGCGTCTGTTTCCCGGGGAAAATTGAGTCAACAACACATGGGATTTGCCAGGAATCCATGTGTTTCAATGGTTTTTGGCAATCCCTTTATGAAATGTCGAAACTTCCGTTAGGACATTGAAGAGTGCGCCTGTTAATGGTATAATGGGTGAAAGACCATTGAAACCCCGGGAAACTGCGAAAAAAGCACAGTCTGCTATCCCGGTATATCAGATCTGCCAGGAAACCAGGGCTGCCCATCAGTCGGGATTTGCCTGAGAATAAAACTGCGGCAGGGGACAAACAGCAGCAGACAGAATGTGCTGATTGGTAAACAGGTGCAATACTGAGCGTACCGCAGGTACGCTGCTCAGACAAGAACCGGAAAATACAAGAATACCAGATGAGGAGGCGTATAAAATGCTACCCATTCAACCGGATATTCCCCGTAAGGATATGACGCAGTGCGTATTATGCGCAGATGCGCCGTGCAATTCAGCCTGTGACAAGATGAAGCCGGCGGATCTTCTGCGCAGTATCTGGTTCCAAAATGAACAGGATGCTGCTCAGCGGCTGCCGGAGGAGAATCCGTGCCTGGTCTGCGACAGCAGCGCCTGTATGCGGTCGTGTGTAAGGCCCATGGAAGTGCCGATCCGTGACCTGATCAACCGCCTGTATTATCAGGTAAAGCCGCACTGTGAGACGGTTCCGCCAACGGATGAGTCAAGGCTGCAGTGCGATTTCTGCGGAATTCCGCTTGAAAATCCGTTCCTGCTTTCCTCATCTGTCGTGGCAAGCACATATGAGGTGTGCGCTCGTGCCTTTGATGCCGGCTGGGCAGGCGCCTGTTTCAAGACGATCTCCACGCTCGATATTCACGAGGCCTCACCGAGGTTTTCCGCACTGACCGGTGGTGACGGCAGCATCATCGGGTTCAAGAACATTGAGCAGCTCTCTGACCACAGTGTGGCAGAGAACATGGAAGTTTTCCGCAGACTCAAGGACAAGTATCCCACGAAATTCATTCTTGCCTCCATCATGGGACAGAATGAGGCGGAGTGGGGCGAGTTAGCCAGGCTCTGTGAGGTGAACGGGGCGGATGCGGTTGAACTGAATTTCTCCTGTCCCAATCTGTCAGAGGGCGGCCTGGGCAGCGACATCGGTCAGGTGCCGGAACTGGTGGAACGCTTTACAGCGGCTGCCAAACGGGCCTGTCATATCCCGGTTCTGGCCAAGCTGACGCCAAATGTGGCGGAGATGGCCCTGGCAGCAGAGGCAGCAAAACGCGGCGGTGCAGATGGCATCGCGGCGATCAATACGATTAAGTCCGTTGTGGGCATTAATCCGCATACGTATGTCTCTCAGCCGGCAGTCCATGGTCACAGCGCGGTCGGCGGATACAGCGGCAATGCAGTAAAGCCCATTGCGCTCAGATTCATTGCAGAGCTCGGTCAGAATCCGGAACTCAAAGGCCTTTACGTATCCGGCATGGGCGGCATTGAGACCTGGATGGATACACTTGAGTTCATCCTGCTCGGCGCCGGATCTGTTCAGATAACCACTGCGGTCATGCAGTACGGCTACAGGATCATAGATGATCTCAAGTCCGGCCTCAATCTGTATCTGGCCGAGAAAGGCTTTACGAGCGTCAGGGAAGCGGTCGGGCTTGGTCTGGATGCCATCAGCTCCACGACGGATACGCTGGAGCGCGATACCGTGATTTTCCCGCAGTTCAGCCGGGCGCAATGTATCGGCTGCGGACGCTGCGTGATCTCCTGCGCAGACGGCGGACATCAGGCGATCTCG
>JAFSZW010000300.1 GCA_017458865.1 Clostridia bacterium | reverse complement strand
GACAGCAGGACATCCGTGGTCCACGGATCCATCTCATCAGGATGTGGCGGACCGTCTGATTCTGACGGAACGGGTCCGCTTCTATGGGGACGACATTGCCGCGGTTGTCGCGGAGGATGAGGTTGCAGCCGCTCAGGCTCTGCGCCTGATCCATGTGGAGTATGAGGAATTCCCGTTTGTTCTGGATGTCCAGAAGGCGATGGAGGACGGTGCGCCGCAGCTGCATGAGGCGTTCCCGAACAACATCCTCAAACATACGCAGATCCACAAGGGCAACTACGAGGAGGCCATCAAGGAGCCCGGACTCATCAAGGTGGAAGGCTGGTATGAGACACCGGTTGTCCAGCACTGCCACATTGAGAACTTTATCCGCACGGCAGAGATGACGGGCGACCGGATCGATATCGTCTCATCCACACAGATTCCGCATATTGTGCGGCGCATTGTGGGTCAGGCGCTTGACATCGACTGGGGTCGCGTTCGCGTAGTCAAGCCGTATATCGGCGGCGGTTTCGGCAATAAGCAGGATATCCTGTATGAGCCGCTGTGCGCCTGGCTGAGCATGATGACGGGTGGACATCTGGTCAAGCTGGATGTGCCGCGCGAGGAGACGTTTGTGTGCAACCGTGTCCGCCATTCCATCCGCAGTCACATCATTTCCTGGGTACGGCCGGACGGAACCTACGCGGCCAGAAAGCTTGAGGCCTTTTCGGATCAGGGCGCGTATGCCTCTCACGGGCACAGCATCTGCGCCAAGGGTGCGGGCGCGTTCCCGCAACTGTATCCCTGTCCGAACGTTGAGGTGGATGCCTACACGGTGTTCACGAACAAGCCGGTCGCCGGCGCCATGCGCGGCTACGGCATCCCGCAGGCCATGTGGGCAGTTGAATCCCATACAGAGGATGTCGCAGCGGTCATCCATGAGGATCCTGTCGCATTCCGCCGCCGCAACCTGATGCCGGTCGGATACGTGGACGGTTTCTCGAAGAACGAGAACTACTTTGATACGTTCAACCAGTGCCTTGACAAGGCCATGGCTGCGATTGACTACGAGCGGAAAGCCAAAGAATACCAGAACCAGACCGGCGATGTGCGCCGGGGCATCGGCGTTGCCATGTTCTGGTACAACACGGCTGTCTGGCCCATCTCGCTTGAAACGGCATCATGCCGCATGGTCCTCAACCAGGACGGCTCCTTCCAGCTTCAGATGCCTGAAACGGAGATCGGCCAGGGCGCGGATACGGCATTTACGCAGATGGCGGCTGATGTCGTCGGCGTACCGATCGAGAAGGTTCACATCGTTTCCTGCCAGGATACGGATGTGACGCCGTTCGGCACCAGTGCGTATGCATCCCGGCAGACCTATGTGGCGGGCTTTTCCATCCGTCAGACCGGTCTGCTGCTCAAGGAAAAGATCCTTGATTATGCGCACAATCTGACCAGGATGCCGGTCTTCAACCTGGATATCATTGACGGGAATATCGTCCGGGTTACGGACGGACGCGTCATGATGTCCCTCGCGGATCTGGCTGAGGAGGCGCTCTACAGCCTGACGGACAGCCGTCACATCACGGCTGAAAGTACGTATCAGGTCAAGTCCAATGCCTATTCTTTCGGGTGCACCATCGCCGAGGTGGAGGTGGACATCCCGATGTGCAAGGTGAAACTGCTCAATGTCGTCAACTGTCACGACGCAGGCAAGCTGGTGAATCCGGCGCTGGCCGAGGCACAGGTGCACGGCGGTATGAGCATGGGCATCGGTTTCGGCATGTCCGAAAAGCTGATCTTCGATGAGAAGACAGGCCGTCCGCTCAACAACAACCTGCTTGACTACAAGCTCTCCACGTTCCTGGATCATCCAAGGCTTGACGCGGAGTTTGTGGAGAATCCGGAACCCACCAGCGCATTCGGCACAAAGGGTCTTGGCGAACCGCCGGCCTGTTCCGTTGCGCCGGCAATCCGCAACGCGATCTTCCACGCGACCGGCGTTGGCGTGAACAAGGCGCCGGCAGACCCGCATAACCTGTTCCGTGCCTTCACTGATGCCGGACTCATCAACGACGAAAGGTAGGTCCCGCTATGTATGATATCAAAGCGCTGTATGAAGCGGCGAGTGTAGAGGACGCCGTCCGTCTGCTGCAGGAGCATCCCGAGGCACAGATCATAGCCGGGGGAAGCGATGTTCTGGTGCAGATCCGCGAGGGAAAGCGGGCAGGCGTCGAACTGGTGAGTATTTACGGGATAGATGCCATGAGAGGCATCTCTCTGGATGAAACGGGCGCGATCCGGATCGGATCGCTGACCAGCTTTTCTCATATCGCAGCGGATCCCATCATCCGGGAACACATTCCCGTGCTGGGTGAGGCAGTGAGCCTGGTCGGCGGCCCGCAGATCAGGAACATCGGCACCATTGGCGGCAATACCTGCAACGGTGTCACCAGTGCCGATTCGGCATCCACGCTGTTTGCCTGGGACGCGGTGATTGAGATCACCGGTCCAAGCGGCATCCGCAGGCTGCCGATCCAGAATTTCTACATCAAGGCCGGCAAGGTCGACCTGCAGCCGGCTGAGGTGCAGACGGCGATCATCATCCCGAAACCGGCATATGAGTCTTACCATGGCAATTACATCAAGTACGCCATGCGTGAGGCAATGGACATCGCCAATCTCGGCTGTTCGGTCAATGTGTCGCTTTCCGATGACAAAAAGACGATAAGGGATGCAAGAATTGCCTACGGCGTAGCCGGTCCCATTCCCATGCGGGCAGCGACGGCTGAGGCAGCTGCAAAAGGACAGGCGGTCAGCGCTGAAACCGTGAATGCTTTTGCGAAGGCAGTGCTTTCGGACATCCATCCGAGGGACAGCTGGCGTGCTGCCAAGGCGTTCCGCGAGCACATCGCTGTGGAGATGGCCAAACGCGCCCTCACGAAATCGATCCAGCTTGCAGGAGGTGAGGTCTGTGAGTAAACAGTATAAGCTGATCCACTGTACGATTAATGGAAAAGCGCGG
>JAFSZW010000299.1 GCA_017458865.1 Clostridia bacterium | reverse complement strand
TTTTCCAGCGAAGAAAGAAGTTGCGGATTCCATTCGTAATCAGAATACTTTTATCAAAAAAGGCTATACTATGATCCAGTCCGCCAAGGTTTTTGAGCAATGCCTCAGCATAATACATCTCGAAATCGTAGGTGATCTTCAGATTGTTTTTGAAATCCCAGTTATAATACCTGCTGGACTCTTCCGGGAGCATGCCAGCTGTTTCCTGATAGGGAAAATGCCTGTCATATGATTCCCACAGCAGTTCAAATCGAAAACCTTCCGGTGACTGGGTAATAATGTAATCATTCCGGTCCAGATTCCTGTTATGGATATCTGTAAACCCACCTGTAATCCGCTCTGCTGTAATCACAGCATCATATTTATCCAGCAGATGGAAATACTCGTCAATCAGTTTCCCTGTGATAAACGGCCGTACCGCATCGACAACGACGACTTTCTCACAGTTATAGCTTTCACGAATCCTGGATAAACCCTGATACAATGACTCACACCTCGTGATCCCATGAGGCGCAAAATCAAAATCAGACTGGACCAGCTTCTCAGAATAATGAATCCACTGTCTGTCCATGACGACTATGGTTTTATCTGTTTTCTTGGAATCCCTGACAGCATCAATAACATAATCAATCATGGGTCTACCTGCAATCAGCGTATACTGTTTGGGAATGGTTGCACCATATCGCTTTCCAATCCCTCCAGCCAAAATAATGACGATATTCATATATTCTCGTTATCGGTTTTCTGATGGATCTGAATACCGAGCTCCCTTCTTTTCAGTTATGATGAATAACGAAACTGCAAAGCTCTGATGACATTACATGCCGCTGTTTTTAATGCATAATGTCGCCGGACATTATCAATGAAGACGCTTCCGGATTATGGTTGAATCGTCTGCAGCCATGAACCTGGGTTTTGATGGAATCCGCTGTCGAACCTTTCTCGCTCCGGTGCGGAACATCAGAAAGTCAGGCAGTCTCAGATGACTGCCTGAGCTTTAAATCATTAACATTAAAAACCTGGTTCAATTATAATCAGGCTTCTCACACAAAGCAAAGAAGCGATTCTTATAGAACAGGCACTGATACTTATTCCTCTTCTTCCTCAAGAGATGTAGCATCCCCGATTCCATAATAGGCGACAGAGACGACCGTCAGCGGTTTTAAATCTTCGTAATCATCGAATGATTCTGCATTCTTGACTTCGCCGGCAAAGATCATCCTGTAACGGAACGGACCATGGTCCATGTAAAACTCCATCTCATCCAGGTTCCAGCCGCTGCAGCTCCATCCGTTGTTAAGCAGATACTCACCGGTCTTGCCTACCACCGCATTCATTTCCTCCTGGGTGGGAATCTGTTCACTCAGGTTTTCAATCCTCTTAATCGCCAGCGGGGCAACCAGCGCGTTAAACTTTGCCTGATATTCGGGATCATCATATTCAAGGTCAAAAATCGCATCAGATGTTTCCTTAGACGTGTCTGCAATCGCGCGATAAACCGTATCATTCAGTTCAAACGCCCAGACAAAAACATTCTCATATGCGGTATATCCACTGCTCGGCAGCGCAAGTACATCACCTATTGTTTTGGCTGATTCAACATCGGTAACAGGCTCACCGGCATATCCGCTGGAAGTAGCAAAGACAGCGACATATTCAGCCGATTCCGTTACATCAACTGTGATCTGTGCCTCGTTTGAAATGGTTACGCCATCCTTTTGCCATTTGACAAACTGCCAGCCGTCATCCGCTTTTGCGGCAAAGACATAGGTTGCCGGCTCCGCCAGCCCAATATATGCAGACTGCGACGGATACTCCTCATCAAACTCAGGCGTTTCACCACCCAAAGCGTATGCAATCTGACCAAGTCCATCCGTGTTGATCGTCACGGTTATGGATGCCTCCGGAATCTCATAGGGGACAAAGGAATAGGTGGTTCCATCCGGAACGGTCAGAAGCAGTCCCTCTTCACCTTCCTCAGAAACCGTGACGATAAACTCTCCCTGCTCATATTCGGGAACAATGTTGCCATGGAGTGTATCGCCCTCCTGCTGGATGATTGAACCATACATATTATCGCCAAGCATACATCCTACATACCAGCCCGGTTTGCTTTCATCATAGGAAGCCATAACAGAAAGCATATTCTGCTGATCATCTATGAACGTTCCTTCACGGGTCCACTCAAATGTCTCAACTGTCTCAGCGATAGCAGGCAGAACCAGCATCATTGCAATAATGAAGACAAGTAATTTTTTCATGGTACAAACCTCCGTTCTGTTCATTAGAATCTGACAAAGTTACTCTCCAGATAATAAGTCACGCTGCTTCATCCAGTTTCTCATCAATATACTTGTAAATGTATTCATCTGCACGCTCATCCATGTGTCCATTTGCCTTTTCCTCGTCGAGGAAAGCATTCACATAATCAAGCAGGTCCTCAGAACCTTTCGGCATCAGGACGCCCAGCTGACCATTTGTGAACGGCTCATAAATCAGCGGTGCTGCAAGCCGACTGTCCTGTCCGACGTAAAAGCCTGCCTCCATGATCTCCGTAATCATGACATCCGCTTCACCGGAGGCGACAAGGCCAGGAATCTCCTGATTCACATCATGGATGATCAGGGTGGCATCCGGAAGATTTTCGCGGGCAAATTTCTCATTGAGCCCGCCGGGATTCTCCATCACCCGGACCTCGGGCCGATTAATGGCCTCAAGGGAAGTGTATTTGTCCGCATCCTCTGCGCGGCACAGAACAGTCTTCCCGTTTCCAAGATAACCCTCTGACATCAGCGCCTGTTCCTTGCGCGCACTTGTAATGGTAATGCCGCAGATCGCCAGGTCAAATTTTCCGGCCAGTGTATCCTCCATGAGCGTCGGCCAGGAGGTCTTCACATACTCCACCTTTACGCCCAGAGCCGCAGCCAGGTTTTCGGCAAGCGCTGCATCAAAGCCCACATAGGTATTGCTCACCGGATCCAGATAGGACATCGGCTGGTAATCGCCCGCTGTTCCAACTTTCAGCACACCGGATTCGAGGATACGGTCAAGCACGCTTTCGCTGCTGGCAGATTCAGCCGTCTGTAAAAGAAAACTGATCACCCTGTTTTGAAAATCCTGGTGATACGGCTTTTCAATATATGCAACATGGGATGCGCCCTGAATCACCTCAAGCGCTGAACCATCCGGCAGATCATTCAGTGCCGAATAAACCCTGTCATAGTTCAAATACGGGTCCTTATCGCCACATATAACCAGTGTCGGTACCGTGATCTTTGTCAGATCAATCAGGGACTCGCTCTGATCAATACAGATATCCCGCCGACCCCCATTGGGGCTTGATTCCCGGTCATAATGCCAGCTGCTTGAACAGAGCATCTCAATCTCAACGGGATCTGTGATGCTGTCATCAAATTGGCCTGACTCATTCCGCTGGAAATCATCCGCTGCATGCTCCCACGTGTTGTGATGGAAAGGTTCACTGACCTCAAACTTCCCAATCCCGGTCAGGATTGGCGCATACAGAATAAGCCTGTCAAGGTGTTCCGGATGATTCGCCGCAAAACGGCTGGCGGTAACAGTTCCCCAGCTCCATCCCAGCACATCAATTTTATCCTGTCCTGAGACCTCGCAGATCTTTTCTGCCGCGGCACTGATATCCTCAGCCGCATAGTCTGAATCCGGCAGAAAACCGTCCGCAACTTCCCCTGACTGCCCAAATCCGGCGATATCCAGACGCCAGACAGCAAACCCTTCCTTCGCAAGTGCACGCACAAGGCTGTAATCCTCGTAATCAACATCGAATTCATGGGAAGAATAGGTGACGCCATGGACAAGCAGAATGTTCTGCTCCGGTTCCATTCCCTCAACGCACATGCGGTCAAGATGCAGGGCAATCCCTGCACGTTCCAGCGGATATTCCGCATATGTGAAATTGAGCGGCGCTGCATTCTCACCGGCTGCCATTGCAGATCCAATGCCCCATAACAGCATGGCAATGAGCAGCCATGTGACAAGTATCTTTTTCATAATACATCCATCCTTTATGACGAAAGTACTTTTTGTACCGGTCAACTGTTGCCGGCGTTCATGACGATTTCTGAACGGTCCTCATTTTTTCCGTCATCTACTGTTCACGATATGATTATAATCTACTAACCGGATACTGTCAAAGCCGTTCTTTTTCAAAATGTTCCGCGCGCAGGATCATAGCGTACAGCATAATGAAAAAGGAGAGCTGTTGCCTTCTGAAAAGCAACAACTCTCCACATTATCCTGTTGATTACGGCTGTTTTCCGATGTAGGCCAGGATGCCGCCGTCCACATAGAGAATGTGGCCGTTGACGAAGTTGGACGCATCGGAGGCAAGGAAGACTGCCGGTCCCTTGAGATCATCGGTGGTGCCCCAGCGGGCGGCCGGTGTCTTGGAAACGATGAACTGATCAAACGGATGACGGCTGCCGTCCGGCTGACGCTCACGCAGCGGCGCAGTCTGCGGGGTCTCAATGTATCCGGGTCCGATGCCGTTGCACTGAATGTTGGCCTCGCCATACTCAGAGCAGATGTTCCTGGTCAGCATCTTGAGGCCGCCCTTTGCTGCCGCATATGCGGAAACCGTCTCACGGCCGAGTTCAGACATCATGGAGCAGATGTTGATGATCTTGCCGTGTCCCTTCTCGATCATGCCGGGGATGCAGGCCTTTGATACGATGAACGGCGCGTTCAGGTCAACATCAATGACCTTGCGGAAGTCCTCAGCGCTCATCTCAATCATTGGGATGCGCTTGATGATGCCCGCATTGTTGACAAGAATATCAACAATACCCACATCTTCCTTGATCTTGGCAATCATGGCCGTGACCTGTTCCTCATTTGTCACATCACAGACATAACCGTATGCCTTGATGCCCTTCTCCTCATAGGCAGCCAGTCCCTTATCAACCAGTTCCTGCTTGATATCATTGAAAACGATGGTGGCGCCGGCAGCTGAAAGTGCCGTAGCAATTGCGAAGCCAATGCCGTAGGAAGCACCGGTTACCAGGGCAACCTTGCCCTCAAGGGAGAAGTTCTTCATAAAATCGTTCATGTTTTTCCTCCATAGTCGAAGCATAGTAAAAGGAAATAAGTTGCTATAATCAATCCGATGGACCCGGGATGTCACCGAGGATGCCTGTCGGAACCTGCAGATTTTAACAGTTATCCACAGGTTTCAGACAGGTTTGCGGAAAACATCTTACAGAAGATCCATAGGATCCAGATTATCCATGTCATCGAAGTCCTGGTTCTCGCCGCACATACCCCAGATGAACGTATAGTTGCTGGTGCCGACGCCCGTATGAATGGACCAGGAAGGTGAGATCACCGCCTGCTCATTGTGCATGATGATGTGCCGGGTCTCTTTCGGCTCACCCATCATATGAAACACAACGTTGTTGTCCTTTAGATCGAAGTAGAAGTATACCTCCATCCGCCGCTCATGCGTATGACACGGCATGGAGTTCCAGTTGCTGCCCGGAGCCAGCTGCGTCATGCCCATGCAGAGCTGACAGCTCTGCATAACCGCGGGATGAATATACTGATTGATCACACGCTTGTTGCAGGTTTCCGGCGTGCCCAGCGGACGCTTGTTCGCCTTGTCGATGTCGATGAGGACATTTGGATACGTCTTGTGTGCGGGACAGGTGTTGATGTAGAACTTGGCCGGGTTCGCCGGATCCTCACTGGTCAGGACGACCTCTTTGGCGCCCATGCCCACATACAGTCCATCATACTGCTTGAGGTCATAGGTATTGTCATCCACCTTGATCCTGCCCTTGCCGCCGATATTGATGACACCCATCTCCCGGCGCTCAAGGAATGTTTCACTGGCCAGCTCCTTGCAGCCGACAAGCGCAACCGGCAGATCGACCGGCATAACGCCGCCCGCGATAATCCGATCAAAGTGAGAGTACGTGAAAACCGCCTCATTCGGCTCGAAAATCGTTTCAATCAGGTACTCACTGCGCAGACGCTCCGTCGTGTAATGCTTTGCATCAAGAGATGCAGAAGGCTGGCGTACGGTAAGTTTCATATAATGTCCTCCTACAATTCAGTCATCCCGTTTGAAAATCAAACATCTATGCCTTTTCAAGATCGCCGTTGTCACCGCGTGCATATCCCGCACCCAGGACAGACGCTCTTGCAAGTTCCGTCTCTTTTTTCCCGATCATCACCTGAACCGTGTCCTCTGTAAACGCCTGCACCAGGACGTTTTTCCTGACAACCTGCTGCGCATCATCCAGATAGATGAGCACAATCTTCCGTTTCTTGTCCAGGGAGTAATTCAGAAAATGCACAACATTGTCCATGATCACAATCCGCTCTTGTAAATTCTGACGCCGTTCTTCTCATAGACCAGCTCATAGTGTTCCCTGAGCCCCTCGACATCCACAATCATCTCGGCGCGCTCATAATCGCTCTCGTAGATGTAGTCCACCTGATACTTTTCAAGAATCGCCCGGTTCTTTTCAGGACTGGCGTAGAACATCACGCAGTCTGCCTGCTGTTCCTGATAGTTGAGACCATGGAAGAATACATACAGATTGCTGCCGCAGATAATCTGACGTCCTGCGAGAGAACACACCGGATTGATGTGCTGCTGACCGGTCATAAATACGCTGTCACTGTCCGTATTGTTCTCGATCCATTCGCCCGCATCAACTGCGCTGGCAGAGAAGAGCTGGTAGTTTGAAACCGTCTCCCTCATGATGGAGAGCGTTCCTGAAAAGAGGCTCCCGAAGAAGAAAAAGGCACAAATGAGCGCTCTGCCTCTCAGACCGTCAAGACGCTGCACAATGATGGAACCGTAATCAGCCGCCAGCATTGTGGCAAAGACATACCAGAGGTAAAACAGCTTGTTATTGTCATACTCATTCGGCTGGAAAATGACAATTTCCGCAACGGCGTATATGGCCATCATGCCCAGCACGATATCCAGTTTTCCTCTGCGCCTGCAGTTAAGGACAGCGCAGAGCATAAGGATATAGGGAAGGCCGGCGTTCTTGATCCAGAACCAGATATAGCCGTCAATGAATCCGCGGTTGCCGCTGTTGTTGACCCAGTTGAACTGGATGCGCATGGAGCCGCCCTCAACGGTCTGCCGGATGGCATTTCCAAGCAGCTGCGGCAGCGCCAGGATGAGGACCAGAACCAGATAGATACCGGCCAGTTTCAGGACCTGTCCCCGCTCATGCCACGAAGTGATGAGATGGGACAGAATGTACCCGCCGGAGAAAAGGCCGAGCGCCAGAAACGTATGGGTATGGATCAGGGGCAGCGCGCCGGCAGTCAGGGACAGCAGAATCAGCGTTTTCCTCTGGCGCTTTTCAAATGTGTCAATCAGGTAATGAAACGCCGGCAGGACCATTGCCCAGCCGCCAAGCAGGGACCGCTGCGGGATCATCAGGTCCGCAATGACATTTGAAAACCGCAGATTTAGATCCGGCTGATTGGCCGGCGTCTTATAGTATCCGGTAAAGATTTCCTGTACCCGCTCAAAGTGATCCCTGAAAGAGAGATCAAAGTCATACAGAAAACCAAGTCCGCCGTTCAGGAAAAAGAACAGGAAAGCCGCCGTAATGGTGAGCGGACGGTTTCCAAGAATGCGCCTGGCCAGCAGGATGAATCCGGCATATGTCAGGAACATCAGGTAGGTGCCCGGGATGATAACAGACAGGTTGATCGGCGTGCCCATCAGCAGAAACGTTGTGCTGAGGGAGTCTGTCAGGTATGGATAGGCGAGGCTGGTTCCGTAAAGCAGGTTGTACTTTGGCGGAAATGCCGCATTCCTGAGCGAGGTTGCAAACGACAGGTGCATGCACAGGTCACCATAGGTGGACTGTCCGCACCAGTAGGATCCGTCCGAGGCAGGCATCAGCATGTGCGTCCACTGCAGGTAACCTGAAAGTACAGTAAACGGGATCACCAGCAGCCAGAACATTCGGACAAATTTGTCGTCGTCCTCCTTTGCCGGCAAAGCAGGCATTGGATGGCTGTATCTGAAAAAGACCAGCGCGACAAGAAAGAGACAGACAAAGGCCGCAGCGATATGTGCCTGAATGGAGAATCGTAAAAAACTGGCAGCAAGCGCCGGCAGCCACATCTCGGCAAGCAATCCGAGAGACAGTCCTAGCCACAGGCGCGTCAGCGTTTTCTTTTCCGGAAACAGCTTCCGGATGACCATAAGACCGCCCAGGGCAAAGTAAACAGTGTACAGAATTGCAATCATGATTGTTAAATGCGATTGAGAATCATAAAGATGATCTTGCTGTCAAACAGCGGTGCCAGCTTCGACCCGTTGATCACTGTGCCGACCTCATCAATGGGCACGGCGGCCATGACAAGCGGCACCAGCGAAAAGAGAATGAAGATGATCAGGATACCGCGTATGCCGCCGAACACACCGCCGACCAGTGCATCCATATGTCTCAGCACCGGCAGTTCGAATACATACGAAATCATATGGACGAGGAATGTCGCCAGGAGAAAGGCGATCAAGAACGTAATCAGAAAGCTGATGATTGAAATGGATACATCTACAATTGTGCTGCTCAGCACCTGGGAGAGCGTCTGCACTTTCGCGCTTGCCGCGTTCCTGATCTCATCCATGAAAACGGACTTGAAACTCTCCGGCAGATTGATCTGAGTGAGAAGATTATCAAGCATCGTCGGGTTCACGTTGTTGGTTGTAATGCCCGAAAGATCGCTGTTCTTGATCCTGCTGCTGGCATCCGTATAGTAAGTCAGCGTGCTGACCAGCGTCTCATTCTGTTTCAGCTGATCCGCTACCTGACCGCTGAACATCATCGCGGCGCCAATGGAAAGGATCACGGCCGCGATGCCGAGCACACTGCTGATGAAACCGCGATGCAGTCCATACAGTACGCTGATGCCGATAATGGCAATAATGATAATATCTATGATGTTCATGGAAAAACTCACTTAAGCATGCCGGCACATAGCCAGCCAGTTCCTCCCGTTCCGTAAACTCTTTTCCGATTCAGTTCCTGTGGCGCCCGGTTAAGAGGGAAGCTCTATTATATTGATATAGGTGCCCTCTGCAACAATCGCCCTGTTGTCGCTGATCATCCCAATCACATTGGTGATTTCCATATCGACCGGATAAACTGTGAAGGAGGTCTCATCGAACCTGCAGACGTATATGGCGTTTCTGGAAAAGCCGTATATGCACCTGGTTCCGAGCAAGGCTGACATGCAGTTGCCGGGCAGGTGAATCATCCGGTCCGTGTTTCCGTACATCAGGCGGACATTGCTGATGGTCAGGCCGCTTCCCTGTTCGCTTGAGGGGACCAGGAGCTGGTAGACGGTATTGCCGCTCTTCATGATGTCCTGTACAGTATATCCGTAGATCAGGGTCGACTTATCTCCCTCAACCGCCCGGTACGTGTAGTGACGGATCTCTCTGGTCGTCACAATGTTGAGGATGCCATTATTGTCAAAGATTTTGTACGCGATATACTCGCCCATGGACGTTTTTCCGGTTGAAAGCCGTCCCGGCTGGAAGGTCTGGAGCAGCGTGGAGATGACCGTGCCGTTCGTATCAAGGCTCAGCATCCACATATACTCCGTCGTCTGAGTGCTTGAGGCAGCCGTCGCCTCGAAAAAGCCGATATCAAGGAGTGTCTGCGACTCAACGGAAATGTTATCGACCACGCGTCCGTCACCGTCAATGACCGTCACCACGCCGGTGCTTGCCGTACCGATAAAGGCTGCCGCATACGCCTTTCCCGCACTGGCAAACTGGATGCTGTCGGACATCTTGTTGTTGTAGATCAGACGTCCGTTCTTATTGATGATGTAAAGCTCATTGCCCGACCATGCGACAATCTTGTCCTCTGCACAGTCGTAATCAGCATTGGCGCCGATCTGATAGCTCCACTCGTTGGTGCCGGTGGCTGAAACGCAGTGGATGGACGTTCCGTCATAAAAGAGCACTCTGTCCCCGAAAGGGGAGATGTTCTGTGTAATTGTAGCACCGATTCTGGTGATTTTCCCGATTCCTGAACGCCCCTTTTCCCCGAGTAACCGGAAAGAGACGTAGCTCACGACCATTCCGACGACAGCAAGCCCAACAAGCACACGCAGGATGATCTTCCGGTTATGCTTCTGCTTTTTCCTGTCGTCATTGATATAGTAACTGTTCGCAGTACCGCCGCTCATGGCGTAGCGGTACGTAGATCGCTTTCTGTCCATTTTCAACCATTCCGTTCCGATGGCGCCGTTTTCCCTGACTTTTCCACTTTTGAGAGAAATCACAGGAAAGATGCTGTTGCCTGTTTTCCAAAATGGCTTCCTTCCCGGCTTTCTCTTTGGAAATGCTTGCCCTGTTTCCGGGTTTTCCTCAGCTTTTCCACAGTATCCGTTTAAGTTTTCCACAGAAATTGTGGAAAACAGGAAAAACTTGTGGATAAACTGTGGATTGTTGTGGAAAACTAGCTGTCGATCTGCCTGAGTGTGCCCTTTTCAACACTGTAGAGCATTCCCTGAGTGGTATCACCAAGGTCAGAGATATCCGTGCAGGTGACAAATGTCTGAATCCGGTTAATCCGCTCACCGAGTGCACGCCGTCGGTTCAGATCCAGCTCGCTCATCACATCATCCAGGAGCAGAATGGGATTTTCCCCCTTGTACTCTGCCATATAGGCAAGCTGAGCCATTTTAAGCGACAGCACTGCACTGCGCTGTTGTCCCTGAGAACCGTAAATCCGGGTTTCCTTGCCGTTGATCCTGATGCTGATATCGTCCCGGTGAACACCGCAGC
Source organism: Clostridia bacterium (assembly GCA_017458865.1). Taxonomy (GTDB): domain Bacteria; phylum Bacillota; class Clostridia; order Christensenellales; family Aristaeellaceae; genus Ventricola. The sequence continues at coordinate 1,917 of JAFSZW010000299.1, read as the reverse complement.
TGGTTGTCTGCCGTCTGATGTCATCCTCTCTTGACGCAAAGAGCTGCTCAAGAAACAGGTTCTTGATATCCTGGGGATCCTTAAAGGTGGTAATATAGCGGAGATTCAGCTCTTCTTTCGCCTGAGTCAGGTTCCTGTGCTCCTCAGATGCGAGCTTTGAGAGATGTTCTATTGCCTCAAGCCGGCGCGCGGCTACCGCCGCGCCGCTTTCTGCAAGCAGATCATCCCACATATCCAGTGTATTCCTGAGTTCCGGCTTGAATGCGATTTCCCGCAGCACCGCGTTTCGTTCACTGAGCGTTTTCGTATAGCGCTGTAGATGATAGAAATAGACCGTGCTGATCTGGGAGAGGAGCATGTCAAGAAACCGCCTGCGCTCGGCGGGTCCGCCCTTGATGATCTCAAGATCCTCAGGCGAGAAGAGGACGCCGCAGACATGCCCGAACAGTTCGCCAATGCGCTCGGCCTTCCGCTCGCCGATCTTGATATTCTTCTTTTTTTTCTGTCCGCGCGCGAGGATAATGGTTACCGCATGCGTTCCGTCCTGCTGGCTGCTGGTCACCGTCACCCGCCCGAAAGACTGCTCCCACCGGATCATTTCCTCATCCCGGCTGGTCCTGAGGCGCCGGCCGACACAGCACAGGTGGAGTGCCTCAATGATATTGGTCTTCCCCTGCGCATTGCTGCCGATGAACACATTCATCCCGCTGCCGGGGCTGATCTCTATCCCCTCATAATTTCTGAAATCCTTGAGAATCAGGGAATCCACTTTCATTTTAACGGTTTTCTCCCCTGTACACTGTGTTTACACACGAACCGGCAGAATGAGATACAGATACTGATCCCCGCCATCCGTCGGATAGATGAGACACGGGCTCACGTTTGACTTGAACCGCATCTCAATCTCATCATCTGAGATGGCCTTGAGCACATCCATAACGTACTTGACGTTGAATGCGATCTCCATATCCTTGCCTTCACTGGAAATCTCGATCTTTTCCTCCATGCTGGTATTCTGCATGAGGATCGTCATCTGATTTCCCTCAACCTTGAACGTAACCAGGGTGGACTTGGATTCACGTCCGATAAGCATGGCACGGTCCATGGCATCCGCAAGACCCATGCGGTTGACGATGATTCTCGTGACGTATTCCGTCGGCAGAATCTGCTTGTAGCGCATATAATCGCCCTCAAGCAGACGCGCGATGACCATGTTCTCGCCAATCCGGATGCAGACATGACTCCGGCTGAAACAGATGGACACCTCATCATCCTGGTCGTTCAGGATCTTCGCGACATCCCCGAGGACCTTTCCGCCAATTACGTGCGAGCTGGCATCAAACGTATTCTCGAGTTTTTCCCTGCAGATAGCCAGGCGATATCCGTCCAGTGCGACAATGCTCATGTCATTCCCGTCGACATCAAACAGACATCCGGTCAGAATCGGACGGCTTTCATCAATAGCAACCGCAAACAGCGTCCCGTTGAGCATCCGCCTGAGCTGTTTTTCCGTCATAGTGACCGTCGTTCCCTTGACTACCGGCAGCTCCGGAAATTCAAGGGCGTCCATGCCGGCTATCGACGTTTTGAAAAAGCCGCTTGAGATGCTGGCAACACTGCGTTCATTCACGCTGATGCGGACATCCTCACCCGGCAGTTTTCGAGCGACCTCACAGAAGAATCGACCCGGCAGAACGACACTTCCTTCCATTTCAACAATTGCCGGAATTTTACATTCAATGCCGAGCGCCATATCCGTACTGGTCAGAATGACAGCATTCTGCTGCGCTTCAATCAGGATTCCTTCAAGAATCAGTTTTGGAGATTTGACGGGGATGGCGTGGATGGCGATGGAGAGGGCGTTATTGAGCTCTGCTACGTTACAGGAAAAACGCATAATATCCTCCATGAGTAGAT
>JAFSZW010000298.1 GCA_017458865.1 Clostridia bacterium | reverse complement strand
TGTCCTTCCATTTGCCCAAAACCAGGATTGTCTGGTTCATCTGCAGCACGGTATCACTGTCAATGGCTATGCTCGCCCTTCCATCACCTCGGACAGCAAGCAGGTTCAGATTGTAGCGTTTCCGTACATCAAGACCGCCGACCGTCTTGCCGGCCCATTCCGCAGGCACGGAAAGATCATAGATGGCATACTCATCATCCAGCGAAATGTAGTCCCGGATGTGGTCCGTGGTATACCGGATCGCCGTCCACGCTGCCAGCTCCTTTTCGGGATATACCACCTCATCTGCTCCGTTGCGGAGCAAAAGCTTTTTCTGCACATCCGTGGATGCCCGGGAGATCACCTTTCTGGCGCCCAGTTCCCGGAGCAGAGACGTGATGATCAGAGAGCTCTCGAAATCCTCACCCACGGTAACAATGCAGACATCGTAGTTGTCCACGCCCAGTGACCTGAGGAACAGTTCGCTCTTGGCGTCGCCGATCTGCGCGTCCGTCACAATGGGCAGGACATCATTCACCCGGCTTTCATCCTTATCAACCGCCATTACCTGGTGATTAAGCTCGTTCAGCTTTTCCGCAATGCCCTGGCCAAACCGGCCAAGTCCGATCAACAGAACAGATTTCATAAGCAGGAAACCTCCCTTATCCAACAGTTACTTTTTCAAGCGGATATATGCTGCGGGCAGATGAGCGGACAGACTGTGCCGCATAAATGAGCGTCAGGCCGCCAACCCGTCCGAGGAACATCAGCACAATGAGTATGATTCGGGATACCGTTCCAAGGCTGCTTGTGATGCCAAGCGTCAGCCCAACCGTTCCCACAGCAGATGCCGTTTCAAACAGGCACACTGAAAGCGGCAGATGCTCAATCCGGCTGATGACGATCCCGCTGCACATGAACAGCACCATGTACATCATAAGAACCGCTATCGCGTTTCGGATCGTCTCCTCGCCAATCCGCCTGCCATAACACCCTACCTCGTTCTTTCGCCTGAACACGGCTGCCGCCGTCAGGAACAGCACGGCAACCGTTGTCGTCTTCATACCGCCAGCAGTGGATCCGGGTGATCCGCCGGTCAGCATGAGAAAGAGCATAAGAGCCTGTCCGCCGCCGCTCATCTGGTTCAGATCAACCGTATTGAATCCTGCTGTACGCATCGTCACCGACTGGAACAGGGACGGCAATATCCTGCCGGCTGCCGACAGTTCCTGCATTTCAAAGAAGAAAAACCAGAGAAACGGGCCGATGACCAGCACAGCAGATGTCGAAAGGACAATTTTGCTCTGCAGCCGGTACTGCTTCACCCTGAACCCGTGGTCCTTGACGTCATTCCATACCAGGAAGCCAATTCCGCCAATGGTGATCAGCAGAATCAGGACGAGATTGAGCAGGATATGTTCCGAAAAACCGGTCATGGATGAGAACGGTTCACGGATGCCCATCAGGTCAAAGCCCGCATTGCAGAAAGCCGAAATAGCGTGGAAAAAGGCATAGAAACACCCTTTCCCAAATCCAAACATCGGGATGAACACCGGCATCAGCAGAAGCGCACCGATTCCCTCAATCACCAGCGCCACAACCACAAAGAACCGGGTCAGACGTACGATTCCGCCGACCTGCGGCGCCGCAATGGCCTCCTGCATCACACTGCGTTCTTTGAGGTCAATCCTGCGTCCCGAAATGAATGCCAGCACAGCGCCGGTGGTCACGACGCCCATGCCGCCAATCTGAATGAGAAACAGGATGATCACCTGTCCAAATAGTGTCCAGTGCGTTGCTGTATCCCTGACGACAAGGCCGGTAACGCATGCCGCAGACGTTGCTGTAAACAGGCAGTCCGAAAAGGGTGTACTGCCAGATGGCCGACTGGCTGCCGGCAGCATCAGGAGCAGACTGCCGGCCAGAATCAGCAATGCAAACCCGATGACAATGGTCTGGAAAGTCGATATTTTAAACCTGCGCAGTATATTCATCTTTTCACCTTTTTCTCGGCCCGCCGGAACCATCCGCGCTCGCTGGCCGGATCCTCCCGTGAACCATTCTGCCAAACCCATGACGGATGCTGCCGCTTCTCATTCGCATTACACGCCATGTCCGGTTCCCGTACTATACCACTTATTCCCGCCCTTGAACAGCCGGAAAATGACGCTGCAGGCTGTCCCAATCACAGGTCAGTAATGCGCTCAGTCCTTCAGTTTTGCGTTTGCGATATAAACACCCTCAATGATCAGCACCACGCCGATTATCTGAAACGTGCTGAACGGTTCCCCCAGGCAGTACTTTCGCGAAACACAATCATCGACCGCTGCATATCTCAGATCCTGGCCATGCAAAAGCCTCCAGGGCTCGTCCTGCAGACAATCGCCGGCATTTCGCGCGGACAAGTGCTGTTATGCCAAAACCGGCTTTTACCAATATGCCAAAGAATACTGAGCATCAACTCAGTCTGCCGCTCTCTATGACAAATGCTCTGTCCGCAACCGCAACGGTAGATTTCCTGTGGGAGACCAGCGCAACCGTCCTGCCGGACGTTTCTGTCTCCTCCCGCAGGGCTTTCAGGATCATGCCCTCATTGAGGCTGTCCAGATTGCTCGTCGGTTCATCCAGGAGCATGAACGGCGCATCGTGCAGGAATGCACGTGCAAGACCGATTCTCTGGCGCTCACCACCGGAGAGCGTATCGCCAAGTTCGCCGGCCTTTGTATCATAGCCGTTCGGGAGCGTCAGAATGAAGTCATGAATGCTGGCCTTTTTGGCAGCCTCCTCTACCTCATCATCTGTCGCATTCAGCCTGCCAATGCGGATATTGTCGCGAATGCTGACATTGAACAGATCGGTATCCTGGATCATGTAACTTTCAAGGCTGCGAAGATGCGCAGTATTGATCATGGATACATCCGTATCCGATATCCTCACGGTATCCTCAGGTGCGGCAAAGAAACGCATCAGGAGCTTCAGAAGTGTGGACTTGCCGCTGCCACTTTTCCCAATAATCGCAACGATTTCGCCCTTTCCAAACGACGCGGTGAGATCATGCAGAACCTCCTCATGATCGTAAGCAAACGTGAGATGACTGACCTGCGCGCCAGTAAACGCCGGTGACTGACCATCTGTCACATCCGGCGTTTCCGGTTCCTCCTCCAGCAGTGACAGGACACGCTCGCCGGCAGCAAGCGTCAGGTCCATGGTCGCTGAGAGGTTCGCCAGTGCCAGCACGGGACCAAAGGAGGCCGAGAGCATCACTGTCGTCATCACAACGCCGGGGAATCCAATGTTAAGCACAGTGCCTATGCAGAGCATAATCAGCGGCAGGATCATTACAAGCGCACCGGACCAGGCCGCTGCCGTTCCCGCATGCTTTTTAATACCCATCTGCAGTTCATTTATGGTTTCGGTTTTCGCCCTGATTTCGTCTTCCCTTTTCTCGCCCTGACCATACTGCAGCACCTCACGGATGCCGCGCAGGCTCTCGAGAAAAGCATTGTTCAGGCCGCCAAGTTTTGCCCGCGCTTCCATGCCGTATGTCCGGCCCATTCTGCTTGTCACAAGCGGGACAATGACGCCGACAGTGAGGTAACAGACAACCGCGAGAAGCCCCAGGAGCGGATGAAACGCACCAATCATGAGCGTCATGATGAGCGAGACAAGTATTGCAATGCAGACAGGCGCTATCGTATGCGCATAGAAGACTTCAAGCAGCTCGATATCGCCAGTGATGACCGCGATCAGGTCGCCGCGTCCCCTGCCCTCAAGTTTCGCCGGTGCGAGGCGGCGGAGCACGCCAAATACCCTGTCCCGGATAACAGCAAGCAGCCGGAAGGCGATATAATGCCCGCAGGTCTGCTCTGCATAGCGAAGCCCCGCGCGGGCGATCGAGATGACGATCATGATCACTGCTGTCGTCCCAAAGCCAAGCGTCCATGGTGAGATGCCCGCAACGGTCAGCAGCAGATGAGCAGCCAGCACCGTAATAAAGATGGCGCATAAATAACCAAGAGTACCCAGTGTAATGCAGCCAAGCATTACATGCAGGAGCGGTGTCAGCAGCCTGATTAAACCGCCCATGATTCTGATTCCACTGCGTCGCTTCATACTGCCGCCTCCCGTCCGAACTGTTCGAGCGCCTCCTGCGCTTTGTACAGCGCAGCATAGCCACCATTTCGGTTAAGCAGTGCAGTATGTGTGCCCATCTCTTTCAAAATACCATGTTCCAGGTAGGCAATTACGTCGGATTTTACCACATTTGCAAGCCTGTGAGAGATCAGGATGACCGTATGTTTGCCCCTCATCTGGTTTACGGCATCCATAATGGCACTCTCACTTTCCGCGTCGATGTTGCTCGTTGCCTCATCGAAAATGTACACAGGACTGTTTTTGAGCAGCGCTCGCGCCAGTGCCAGACGCTGTCTCTGTCCACCGGACAGATTCTCGCCGCGTTCGTGCAGTTCAAAATCCAGTCCGCCCTGTGACCTGATAAAGTCCCAGAGCGCAGCTGTCTTCAGTGCCTCAATCATTTCCTCGTCCGAGGCATTCTCCCTGCCCTCCTGCAGGCATGCCCGAACTGTTCCGGCAAAAAGATAGCTGCCGGAGGAAACAACGGTCACAAGCTTCCGGATGCTTTCAGCAGAGGCATTCCTGAGCTCTGTTCTGCCGTATTTCACGCTTCCCTCATACCCCATCCGGATGCCTGAAAGAATCGCTGCAAGTGTGCTTTTTCCGCATCCGGACTCACCTACGACGGAAACGAGCGAGCCCCTGGGAATCGTGATGGACACATCTGATAGCGCCTTTTTCTCGCCATCATAGGAGAAGGTCAGGTGATCCACCGAGACATCTCCGTCATCGGCTGTCTCATCGCCATATTCGCGCTCCGGGAGGTCGAGAAACCGGAACATCCTCTCGGATGCCGCCACACCGTTCATGGCGGTATGGAAATAGCTGCCAAGTGCACGCATGGCAAGGAAGAACTCTGCCGCGAGCATTACCATGGCAAACGCCTGACCGAAGTTTACACCGCCTTGCAAAAAGGCACGCGCCGTCAGAATGCAGCCGATTGCGCTCCCGCCATACGCCACAAAGTCCATGATGGTAACAGAGTTGAGCTGCATCGTCAGCACTTTCATGGTGACAACGCGGAAATTCTCTGCCTCTGCATTCATTTCCTTATGCCGCTGTTCATCTGCGCTATAGACCTTGAGCGTCGTAAGTCCCTGAAGATTCTCAAGGAAGCTGTCGCTGAGATTTGCATAGGCATCCCAGTACTTTCCCAGCATCTTCTTGGCAAAGCGCTGAATCTTGGCAATCGTGACCGGAATCAGCGGCACACAGAGAAACAGCACAATGCCGGTCAGCGGGGAGAGCGGCAGAAACACAATCAGCAGTGTCAGAGGCGCAAGCATGGCAAAGAAAAACTGCGGGATGTAGCTGCCGAAATACGTTTCCAGCTGCTCCACGCCCTCGCCCGCAAGCTGCACAACCTCGGCAGTTGGAAAGCTGTCCGCGTATCCGGCACCCAGCCTGCAAATCTTGCCGTAAATATCCTGTCTCAGCTTTGTTTTGACACAGGCAGATGCCCTGTGCGTCGTGCTGGCAATCATGCGCGTCAGCAGAAACCGAACAGCTATGCAGATAACTGCTGCCAAAAACGCTGCGGGCAACAGGCCGCCGCCATCCTTGATGGTCTGGAGCTGATGTCCCACCGTAAACCACAATACAATGCCTGCAGCCAGACTGAGCCAGCTCCAGGCAACTTTTTGAATGATATACCGCATCGCCTCGGGCACAAGCCCCAAAAGCCTTTTATTCGGCATCATACGCGTTTCCTCCCTACATTCTCCTTCTGGATTCTGCCTGCAAGGTGTTTGGGAATGGTTTTCTCATTGACCGATCCCAGACGGACAACAGACTTTTTATCGTCTTGCAGTCCATCCTGGATGCAGGTCCGGCAACAGGATGCAATCTGTTCCAAGCAGGCACATCCCACTGCTCATGCTTTGTACTGGCTCAGAATCATCCGTTTCAGAATCATCAGTTCTTCCGTCAGATCCGTCTCGCTTTCTCCTGCATATGCCAGTCCCTGTGCATAGCGTGCCGCAACGGCCAGCATAATATGCATGGTCGTCGTAAACATCTTCTGCTCCGTCTGGTCTGTGCGGATGCTCCCGTCTCTTTTTCCCTTCTCGTACAGGGCATGAAACTTTGAAGCATAGCGGTCCACAGCTATGCGATACTCCCGCATCTGTTCCGCTGTCGCCTTCTGATGAGCCACATATCCGTTGAAATCCTGATTAAACCGAAGCAGCTCGCTGTGTTCCCGGTACAAGAGGATGTATTCGCCAAGGTAAAAATCCAGCTCCTCCGCCGCATTCATCATACTGCCGCCGCGCCGTGTATACTCATCTTCAACCTCAGCATAGAATTCGTTCCATTTCTTTGCCCCGATCGCTATGACAAAGACCAGTTTGGTGTTGAAATAACGATACACGGTTGCAATGCCAAGGCCGCATGCATTTGCGATTTCCTGCATTGGCACCGCCTCAATGCCCTTTTCCGCGAAGATGCGAAATCCGGTATTCAGCATCATTTCGCGCCGTTCGGCCATTACGATTTCATCTTTTTCCAGGTTTCTCACAGGCTGTCCTTCCTCTCAGTTCATCATCGTATGAACTCTAGCACAAGGAACCGCAATTTTCAATGGGTTCTTTTTCCTGTCTCTGGATTCTCTGAGCTTATTGAAGCGATCCCTTTAATATCAGGGTTTTTCACTGTCAAACCGCAGTCTGTATTCACAGGCACGTGCGCCTTCAGCTACAGATGCGTTGCGATCATACCGGATGTGACGAAAACCCTGGGAGTATTCCTTGTCCATATGACAGATGCAAAGCAATGCTTTCTCGCAGTCA
>JAFSZW010000297.1 GCA_017458865.1 Clostridia bacterium | reverse complement strand
GTAACCGGACCCGGCAACCGTGCGCTCAAGTCGCTTTCCGACTTCCTGCGCGGCAAGCAGGGCCGTTTCCGTCAGAACCACCTGGGCAAGCGTGTTGACTATTCCGGCCGTTCGGTTATCGTCGTTGGTCCGGAACTCAAGCTGCATCAGTGCGGCCTGCCCAAGGGAATGGCGCTCGAGCTGTTCAAGCCCTTCGTCATGGAGCGCCTGGTCAATACCAACATTGTCCACAATGTCAAGAGCGCCAAGCGCATGGTGGACCGCGGTGAAACGCGGGTCTGGGACATCCTTGAGAGTGTTATCAAGGAGCACCTGGTCCTCCTGAACCGCGCGCCGACCCTTCACCGTCTGGGCATTCAGGCATTCGAGCCTGTGCTGGTCGAGGGCAAGGCAATCAAGCTGCATCCGCTGGCATGTACCGCTTTCAACGCGGACTTTGACGGCGACCAGATGGCAGTCCATGTACCGCTTTCCATGGAGGCACAGGCAGAGGCCCGCTTCCTCATGCTGTGCGCCAACAACATCCTGAAGCCGCAGGACGGCAAGCCGGTTATCTCACCTTCTCAGGACATGGTTATCGGCTGCTACTACCTCTCCTGCATCCGTCCGGGCGCCCTCGGCGAGGGCCGTTCCTTCTCCAACGAGGAGGAGGCCATGATGGCCTACCTGACCGGGCAGCTGGACCTTCAGGCCAAGATCAATGTCCGTCTTTCCCGCGAGTGGCAGGGTGAAACCTACCGCCGCAGTGTTGAGACGAGCCTCGGCCGCCTGATTCTGAACAGCAACCTGCCTCAGGATATGGGCTTCCAGCCGCGTGAAACGCTGGATGACATGTTCAAGCTTGAGATCGACAAGAAGGTCGGCAAGAAAGAGCTTGGACAGATTGTTGACATGTGTTTCCGTGCACATGGCGTTTCCGAAACCGCCCGCGTCCTTGACAACATCAAGGCCATGGGCTACAAGTATTCCACACTCGGTGCTATCACCGTTTCCGTGTCGGATATCATCGTGCCGCCTGAGAAAGCTCCGATTCTGGCTCAGGCTGAGAAGGAAGTCCGCAACATTGAACGTCTGTTCAAGCGTGGTCTTCTGACCGATGAGGAGCGCTATACCCGTGTCGTTGGCATCTGGAGCCGTACGACGGATGAGATCAAGGGCAAGATCATGAATCACATGGACGAGTTCAACCCCGTCCGGATGATGACGGACTCCGGCGCCCGTGGTTCCATCTCTCAGGTTTCCCAGCTTGCCGGCATGCGCGGCATGATGGCATCCCCGACAGGACGTCCTCTGGAGATGCCTGTTAAGGCAAACTTCCGTGAGGGACTTTCCGTTCTTGAGTTCTTCCAGTCATCCCACGGTTCCCGCAAGGCACTGTCCGATACCGCTCTGCGTACGGCAGACTCTGGTTACCTGACCCGCCGTCTGGTTGATGTCTCTCAGGAGGTCATCATCCGCGAGGTGGACTGCTTTGCAAGCCGCCGTGAGAAGATCCGCGGTATTACCGTCAGCGCCATCGGTTCCGAGCATGACCCGATCGAGAGTCTGCTTGACCGCATTGTCGGACGTGTTGCTGCCGAGGATGTTGTCAATCCGATGACCGGTGAGCTTCTTGTTCCGCAGAACGAGATGATTTCCTACGAAAAGGGCAAGGAGATTGTCGCCTGCGGCATCAAGCAGGTGCAGATTCGTTCGGTCCTGACCTGCCGGAACGAAACCGGTATCTGCGTCAAGTGCTATGGCCAGGATCTGGCTCATGGCGGATACGTGAATATCGGCGAGGCGGTCGGTATCGTCGCGGCACAGGCCATCGGCGAGCCGGGCACACAGCTGACCATGCGTACGTTCCATACGGGCGGCGTGGCATCTGAAAAGGACATCACACAGGGTCTTCCGCGTGTTGAGGAACTGTTCGAGGCACGCAAGCCCAAGCGTGAGGCCATCCTGGCGGAAATCTCCGGTGAGATCGCCATCAGCGAGGCCAAGAAGAAGCACGAGATCCTCATCAAGAGCGATGATGGTACCGTCAAAGCCTATCCGATTACCTACGGCAGCCGGCTGAAGGTCAAGGAGGGCGACCGCGTCACCGCAGGCGATGAGCTCACAGAAGGTCAGATCAATCCGCACGATCTGCTCCGCATTCTGGGTGTCAAGGCAGTCCAGGAGCACCTCCTCAAGGAAGTTCTCATGGTCTACCGTCTCCAGGGCGTTGGCATCGGCGATAAGCACATTGAGGTTATCGTCCATCAGATGCTGCGCAAGGTCAGGGTCGAGGACGCAGGCGATACCAACCTGCTGCCCGGCTCCATGGTAGATATCTTCCTCTTTGAGCGGGAGAACGAGAAGACGATTGACGAGGGCGGACGTCCTGCAGTCGCCAAGCGTATCCTGCTGGGCATCACCAAGGCTGCACTGGCAACCGATTCCTTCCTGTCTGCTGCTTCCTTCCAGGAGACGACGCGTGTCCTGACAGAGGCGGCGATCAAGGGCACGGAGGATCCGCTGGTCGGTCTCAAGGAGAATGTCATTATCGGCAAGCTGATCCCTGCCGGTACGGGCATGTCGAGGTACAAGAACATCGAGATCCACGAGACGTACTGATCTCGGGTTTCAGACAGATTTCAAAAGGCAGAAAGCAACTTGCTTTCTGCCTTTTTTGATGGACAAAAAAAGAACTGCTTTGTATATTCCAAAGCAGTTCTTTTGCGCTGGTTTTTTTACCGAATGTCGCACATCAGCAGCTCAATCATCCGGGTGCACCGTTCCATGCTTTCAACGGCGATGTGTTCAAACCTTCCGTGGAAGGCAAAGCCGCCGGTGCACAGGTTCGGTGTCGGCAGGCCCATATAGGACAGCCTGCAGCCATCCGTACCGCCGCGCACAGCCTTGATAAACGGTGTCATGCCGGCTTTTTCGATGGCTTTCTGGGCATTTTCGACGAGGAACATGTAGGGCTCGATCTTTTCCCGCATGTTGTAGTAGCTGTCCTTGAGCGTGACGTTTACGAACGCCTGGCCGTATTTTTCGTTCAGGACTTTTGCCGCATGCAGCATGGCAGCCTTGCGGGCTTCAAAGATGGCGTGATCATGATCCCGGATGATGTAGGACAGCGTGGCATGTTCGATGCTGCCGGACATCTCGGTCAGATGGAAAAACCCCTCATATCCTTCGGTGAGACGGGGGATATCGCCGGCAGGCAGCATTGCGTTAAACTCCATCGCAAGCAGTGCAGCATTGACCATGGTATCCTTTGAGGAGCCGGGATGGACGCTGAGTCCGGTGATATCAATCGTCGCACTGGCGGCATTGAAGGTTTCGAAGGCCAGTTCACCCTCCTGTCCGCCGTCGACAGTATAGGCGAATTTGGCGCCAAAGCGCTCAAGGTCGAAATGATCTACGCCTGCCCCGATTTCCTCATCCGGGGTAAAGGCAACGCAGATCTTTCCATGAGGACGCTTATCTGCAAGAATGTGCTCACAGGCGGTGATGATTTCAGCGACGCCAGCCTTGTCATCCGCACCGAGCAGCGTTGTTCCGTCGGTCGTAATGAGCGTCATGCCGGTGAGGGATTTGAGGGTCGGGAACGCCTTCGGGCTCAGAATATCACCGGTACCGGAGAGGACAACATCGCCGCCGCTGTAGTTCTGGATAATCTGCGGGCGGATATCCTCGCCGCGTGCATCCGGGGAGGTATCCATGTGCGCGATGAATCCGAGAGGTGCAACGTCCTCAAGGCCGGGTGTTGCCGGAATATTGGCATAGACGTAGCAGGCATCATCGACAAAGACGTCGGACAGGCCAAGTATACGGAGCTCATCTGCAAGCAGGTTTGCAAGCTTGAACTGGACAGGGGAACTTGGACTGCTTTCGCTTGTCGGATCGCTGGTTGTTGGAACTGCTACATATTTGAGAAAACGGTCAGCTACTGGCATAAAAGAACACTCCTTGAAGTAGTGGAATTGTCTTGCATAAGACCGGGGTAATTATACGTTTTCGGAACGGCATTTTCAAATCCTGAAAGTCAGCATCTCAAAAAAGTGCAAATCGGGAACGCATTTTATACACTCTGCACAAAACGGATGCAGGCTTGGACAGAAATTGCAAATGAAAGGGAATCCTGCCCGGTTGTCCGACGTACCTGCCGCGGGGGTCTGGCACCTGATACTGGGGAAATTTCGGAGCATGGAGCAGGTATTGCAATATGCATTGTGCAGGATTCCTGTCCGGATTTGGCGGTGCCTGCGTAGCCATGGCTATCTTAACACAGTTCCGCCCGATCTCCATTGCCATCGCGGTAGTTATTTTCGGCAGGTTTGGCCCTCAGGGCACCTTATTGGCTGTCTGCTGTTCGGATTCTGCTCCGGTCTAAAGGCTATACCTGGTGCGTCTTTTTGTGTCAACATGCAGCGCCTTTCCATGATTCCGTATGTTATGGGATGGCGCTGAGCGAAAAGGCTGCGGAATCAGAAAATCGTCATTGCGTGGTTGCAAGAATACAGGTGATGATGTAAAATAGTGACTAACGGACTCGCAGAGAAATTGTTTAAAGTGCAAAATATACTGCCATAGAAGATCATGGAAAAGGAGGAGCATCATGATACAGAAACTGACGCTGAAAGTCTATCCGGAAGGATGGGGACGGACTGCGTATCGCGTGATTGAGGTCGGCGACCAGATGACGCTTGAAAAGCTTTGCAGCACGATTCTGGATGCCTTTGATTTTGATCATGACCATTTGTATGCATTCCATATGGACAACAACGTAAATAGCAGAATGTCTGAGTATTCGTTCAATGGCTGGGGTGCACGGGAATCCAGAGTGAATGTAAAGCTCAGCAAGTTTGGCCTTGTTAAGGGACAGAAGTTTGTGCTGCATTATGACTTCGGAGATGACTGGCTTTTCCGCATCGGTGTCCAGAAGGTGGAAGAGGCAGAAAAGGTGAATACGAAGATTATAAAATCAGTCGGCGAGGTAGATCAGTATCCCGAGTATGATGAGGACGGCGAATGGTAAAGTCCGGATAAATGCCAGGATGGATGCGTGACAGGCAGAGCCTGACGCGCAGGAGTGGAGGTGTCTGATTTGGCTGAAAACAGATTTGAATACCGTGGCTTTATGCTGGATGTCAGTCGGCATTACATGCCCATGCGGGATGTTAAGCGCCTCATAGACGCTGCACAGGCATGCGGAATGAACCGGATGCACTGGCATCTGACAGATGACCAGGGCTGGCGCGTTGAGATCAAGAAATATCCAAGGCTGACCGGCGTCGGCTCTCACCGCGGTCAGTCGTATTTCGGTATCTTTTCCGATACGGAGAACAATGACGGCTTCTATACGCAACGGGAAGTGCGTGAGATTGTTGCGTATGCCAGAGAACGCGGAATTGAAATCATCCCCGAAATTGAGCTGCCGGGGCATGCCAGCGCCATGCTGGCAGCGTATCCCCAGTACGGCTGCCGCAGAATCGTGCATGGCCGCAATGAATCGCGGATCAAGGATGTTCCGTACAATTACCAGGTAGAGGTTTCTGTCGGCATCTATCCGGACCTGCTTTGTGCCGGAAAGGATGAGGCGATTCGCTTCTTTGAGGATGTGCTGGATGAGATCGTGGACCTGTTCCCTTATGAGATGGTGCATATCGGCGGCGATGAGGCGATTAAACTGCACTGGCGCCGGTGTCCTGACTGTCAGCAGCGCATGAGGGAAATGGGCTTTGAAACCGAGGAGGAACTGCAGCGCTGGCTGGTGCTGAAAGTTGGTGAATACCTTGAAACCAAGGGCCGCAAGACCGTCGTCTGGTGTGATGTTCTGGCCGGCGGACCGCTGCCTGAGTATTTCATCGTCCAGCAGTGGATGGGTGAGTCCGAGGCGACGCGTGCACATCTTGCCGCCGGCGGAAAGCGACGCCATGAGCGTGGC
>JAFSZW010000296.1 GCA_017458865.1 Clostridia bacterium | reverse complement strand
CAACGGAAAGCGTTCCAGTCCCCCAGCTGGGTGAAACGAGGAAAGGGCACGTCAATCTGATGACCAGAGAGGAATGGGCATTGCTGAAATAAGCACATGCCGGGCTTCAATACAGCTTAGCTGCAGAACAAACAGTCTTTTCGGAGAAATGACATGGCAAGGCAAAGCGTACTCGATATACCCGTTTCAAAAATCTATCCGCTGCTTCTGCAGAAAGCAGAACGTAAAGGCCGGACTAAAGCAGAACTGGATGAAGTGATCCATTGGCTGACCGGCTATGATATGGGCACGGTCGATCAGAGCATGCCTTATGGTGCCTTCTTTGAAAACGCGCCTGCCATGAATCCGCGGGCATCCCTGATCACGGGAAAGGTTTGCGGGGTAACAGTCGAAACCATCGATGACCCGCTCATGCAGAAGGTCCGCTGGCTGGACAAACTGGTCGACGAGCTCGCAAAAGGCCGGCCTATGGATAAGATCCTGCGGTAAAATCATGAGTAAGTATGAGTACGATGCAGTCCTGCATGAGCTGCAGGACAACGGCGGCGCATATGTCCCTTTCCCCTGGGATATACGGAAAGAGTTTGGAAAAGGGCGAGTAAAGGTGCATGCGCTGTTTGACGGTATCCCATATGACGGCAGCATCATCAATATGGGCGTGAAAAACGCTGATGGTACTGTCTGCTATATCATAGGGGTGCTCAAGAGCATCCGCACAAGAATCGGAAAAAAAGACGGGGATATGATCCATGTCATAATCGAACAGGCCGGCACAGGCAAAGTATAGTGCAGGACTGCGGAACCCCGGAAATGTTTTCCAGGAATAAAGAACAGGCAGAAAGGTAAGATTCGTATGTCGGATATCATGAGTTCTTTGATCATTTTCATTGGGAGCTCGCTGATAGGATGGATCTTTATCGGTGTAGCCATATATGTCAACCGGTATCAGCGCAAAAAGGAATTGACAGAGCGCGAGCTCGCTACAGGCAAAATTGTTGATATCGTTAAAAAGGTCCATTCAAACGGTCGAGGGGGACGGATTACTGCCTATGTTCCTGTAGTGGAATTTGAGGTCAACGGAAAAATCTATCATTTGGAGAACGAGAACGGAACCAGGCACCTGGAAGAAATCGAGCTTGGCAAATCCGTTGATATCATGTATGATCCTGATAATCCGACTCATTTCCACATGACCAGCGATGATGCCAACGAAACAGGTTCCAACAGTCTTATACGTTTCGGCATAATCATCATCATCGGTGCTGCTATATTGGCTGTAACCAATCACTATTATCATTTTCTCTGATAAACTGTTCCCGGGGATTCCCCGGGGTTTTTACAGCAAAATATTGTTACAAAGATAACATCATGTGCAGCTGTCGTTTTGATTTATCGTATTACAATCATCCTGACTTCCACTAGTTCATAGCTTTCTTCGCTGTATGATTTTCCGCGAAGCCAAATATATCTCAGCTATGTCCAATAAATCACTGGTTGCCGCGGTTCTTTTTCTCGTTTCTGGTCAGGCAACTGTTTTCGAAATCCGGCAGGCTTCACTTGCATTGACGATTCCTTACCGAGAAATACAAATAATGCCATTCAAGGCCAATAGTGTCATGAAACCAGCTGCATGAACAAAAACCGAAAGTGGACATTATTCATAATTCAATATCTGCACAAGGAAAAAGCCTCGGCCGAAGCCGAGGCAGTATTGATGTGTCCTTTAATCTTTACAGCCAGTTACCTGACCTGCTCCTTATCCAGCGCCGTGTCGCGGTAGAGGTTCATCAGGATCTCTTCGACTGCGGTGTCGTTGTCAGGATACAGCATCTCAAGCATCGGGCGCTCACCCGTGTACAGATTGTCCAGGGAAATACGCCATGCAGCGATCTGCTTGCGGGTCTCGCGGTCAGCTGCCTTGTAGATCGCGTTCACGCTCTCGTCAAGCGCCACCTGCCAGATGATCTGCCCTCTCTCGAAGACTTCGTCGTAATTATAGCTCTTCGCTGCCTTGAGCAGATCTTTAATATTCTTCAATGCCCTCGCGTCAGCACCGGCGTAAGTATCCGTTACTTCGTTCTTACCGTCGAACAGTCCGATCACACGGCCGGTTGCCGTTACATCGGGATTGTCACTCAGGATGCTGTTCATGCCATTAGCGAGGCTGTCAGGCAGTGTCTCGGGAGCTGTATTCGCCATAGAGCACAGCTGGATCAGTTTCAGAGCCATCTTCTCTGCCGCTGCTTTGTCTCCCGCCAGTGTCTGGTAAGCACCGATATGCGCGTAATACGTCAAACGCTCATTCATGACCGCTGCCTTCGCGCTGTCATCGCCTGCTTCATAGTACTTCGTGTAGATCTCGTCCAGTGCGGTACGGATCGTCTCTGCT
>JAFSZW010000295.1 GCA_017458865.1 Clostridia bacterium | reverse complement strand
TTTTGGGACTAAGGAGGATGTATGATTAAAATCACTTTGCAGGATGGAAGACAATTTGACGCAAAACGTTTGGAAGAGGAAAAATGGTTGTCCTATTTATATTATACGGAGAACCATGGCATCAACATGGAACGTGTTGAAGTAGTGGAGCAATTAAGCGGAAGAGAGACATTGAGTTATGTTTTACGTACACTGGACATCCTGGAAGAAGATTATAAAGCAGGACTCTTGCAACCAAATGAATATGAAATTGTGAAAATGACACTGCAGTGGTCTGAGGTTTCCAAGGGCGGAACAGTAAAGGAAAGAGAATATTGGAGAAACAAGGAATATACTTTGGACATCCATAACCTGGCATCCGCGAAGATCTATCAGGAATTCTATGAAGATACCCTGAAGGTCAATCTTTCCGGGCTGCATCAGTATCAGAAAGCTTTCGACGAAATGGGTCTTAAGTATTATGACAGCCAGACAAACTTCATCTATGTGGAAATTCCAAAGGACGCTACCGAAGTGTTCAACACCATGCTGCATGACGGCATCATCATCCGCCCGCAGAAGCTTCCCGGTTATCCGGATGCCCTGCGTATCAGCATCGGTACAGCAGACGAAAACGAGCGCACCATCCGCTCGCTGAAAAAAGCACTGGCATAAACAACACACAGGAGAGAGGTATTTATGAAGCAGCTCAAAATGGTCAGCGGCAATGAAGCCGTGGCTCTGGCAGCTCTCGCAGCCGGAGCGAAAGTGATCAGCGGATATCCGGGCACCCCGTCCTCGGAGTGCATCGGTTCCCTGATGAAAATGCCCGAACAACCCGGCACCCACATTGAGTGGAGTACCAACGAGAAGGTCGCACTGGAAGTCGCTGCGACCTGTTCCTGGGCCGGCAAGCGCGCTATGGCTACCATGAAGATGTCCGGTCTCAATGTCGCATACGACTCCATGATCGGAATCGCTCACTCCGGCGCTGTCGGCGGTCTCGTCATCTATGTCTGCGACGACCCCGGCACCAGCTCCGGCATGTGCGAACAAGACACTCGTGGATTTGCCCAGATGAGCGACATGGTCATGCTCGAGCCTGGCAGCGTTCAGGAATCCTACGACATGGTCAAGTACGCTTTTGATCTGTCGGAAAAAATCCAGGAGCCTGTTTTCGTCCGTTCTGTCACCGCGGTGACACAGTCTCATTCCGCCATCGAGATCGAGGACCGGCAGCTCCCGGATCCCTCCGTCCCAGTAGTAAAGAAAAACATCAATCAGTATGCAAAAGCTGGTGCTGTGATGTGCATGACCCAGCATCAGGACTGCATCAATAATCTGGCCAAGGGTGCCGAGATCATTCAGAAAGACGGTCTCCACAAAATCAAGCTGGGCAAAAAGGACGGCATCGGCATCGTAGCTGTCAGTTCCGTCCGCAACTATGTGCATGAGGGCATCGAAATTGCCGTTTCCATGGGCTGGGAGAAAGAAGACCTCAGCATTCTCGAAGCAGCATGTACGATCCCCTATCCGGATCCGCAGATCGATGAGCTCATTCAGCACTGCAGCATCATTGTGATGGCGGAAGAAAACGAGCCCTATCTGGAAAAAGAAGTCTATATTCGTTCCCAGATGGCCGGCAAGCAGGTGCGTATCATCGGCAAGCTGGACAAGACCCTGAGCCGCGTCGGAGCTTTCAACGCACTGCATGTGGCCAAGGGCATTCTGACCGCCGCCGGCAAGAAGTTTGACGACTCCATCATGACACTCGGCGCAGATGCCGCCGCCAAGGCTCTCCCCCGTCCGATCACGACCTGTGCAGGCTGCCCGCACCGCGGAACTTATCTTGCAATCAACAACGCGATCCGTAACAAGCACCTGAAGCAGGAAGATGTTATCGTCTGCGGCGACATCGGCTGCACGATCCTCGGCATGAACCCGCCGTTCAACACGGTATGGATGGAGATCTCCATGGGCGCTTCTATTCCTTGTGCACACGGCTTCTACTTTGCCGGTGTCGACAAGCCCATCTTCGCCACCATCGGCGACTCTACGTTCTTCCACAATGGCATGCAGGGCCTGGCCAATGCAATTCAGC
>JAFSZW010000294.1 GCA_017458865.1 Clostridia bacterium | reverse complement strand
TTACTGATTACACGATTCTGCAGGAGCAGAGTCAGGGGTTTGAGACCGTAATCGAGATGGATTATGACGGTATTCCCGGCAATGAGGGCCAGATCGAGAAGGTTTATGTCAATAACCTGCCGGAACCTTCCCTGGAGGGCGGCACGGATAACGGTCTGTACGTCATTATTGAGGTAAATACCAACTATATGCTTTCCGGCCAGAATCTGGTCTACACATCCAGCATGATTGCCGGTGTAACGCAGGTGAAACCTGTTCGGACAGCCGATGGGAAGATCATTGATGCCGGAACAAAAGAGATCGGCAATTATACAGAAAATGAGCAGTCCGGCAGCATGGGCAGCCGGACCGGAACTGATAACGGCGGACAGAACCAGCAGCGCCAGGGCGGAGGGCGCGCGGGGAATGGAGGAGGCGGCGCCCAGGGGGGCAGTACCCGTATTTCCCGCAGTGCAGATAAGGATAAGATTATTCTGCCGGAATTCGGTGAGGGCAGCGGCTGGACGCTGAACTATATCGGTAACGGCGCTTTCAAAGCGACAAACTGCTACAGTGAGTATACTGGCCAGTATGAGGATTTTGAGCTGCCATACTCCATCTATGTACCATCTCAGGAAGTGCTGGACGCCAACAGAGGAAATGTGAGTCTGGTGATCCATATGGAACATGCGGGCAGCAATGATTCCGATCCTATGGCCGCCATCACATCCTCACGTGCGGCAGTCAGACTGGCAAGTGCAGAAATCCAGTCAGCAAATCCTGCCATCATTGTCGTACCGCAGGTAGAGGAAAGCCGCCGCTCAACGGATGATATGGTGGCATCCAGTGAGGTGAATACTGCCGCGTGGGAACTCCTGGACGAACTTCTGGCCACCTATTCCGAGTATATTGACGTCAACCGCATATACGGAACCGGTCAGTCCATGGGCGGTATGACGATTCTGAACATGGCATCCCAGAGGGACAATTTCTTTGCCGGGATTGCTGTGGTCGGTGCACAATGGTCGAATAACTATAACAAGGATTTTCAGCACAACGGGTCACCTGCCAGAACTCCGGAAAATGATCCGATCAGTTTCAGTGGAAACAGTGTTGATCCGGAGCATTATGCAAACTGGTATTACATGGTCTCGGATGATAACATCCTTGTGCAGACCTGTGCTGAAGATGGAATGGCTACCGGCGACTGGGAATATGCAAGAGATTATCTGGAAACTGCCGGTGGAATGGTTTCCTTTGCGGAGTGGGATCCCTGGCTGGATGTTTCTGAGCAGAACGCGTTGGGTACCGCTTTGGTCGATCACGAGAGCGCAGCACCAGGCACCGGTATCTCCTGGGTTCTGTTTACCCGTGGCTCTCATATGTCCACTTGGAAATATGGCTACCGGCTGGATTTTGCCTTTGAATGGCTTTTTGCTCAGAGACGGGAAACGGAAATTGCCCGTGGCAAACTTGACCAACTGACCAATTCCTGGCTTGGACGGGATGACACCGGAACGCTTCTTGAGGGATCCGGAACAGAGGGAATGAATTCTGCACAGTTTACGACCGGCGGGCCCAGCAATGTGTATGTTGAGAACTGGACGCCGGAATCCGTCGGATATACAAATCTGTAGAAGAACGGATTACGAGCTTTTTTAACATTCCACACGGATTCCACAAAGGCCACATTCTCCTTCCACAATAATCGGATATACTACAATCGTTCCAAGGGAAAGGAACTCAGGCAGGAAGAAACCGATCGCGACGGTGCTTCGCCGACTGTACCTGAGAACAGATCAAAAACTTCCGAATTATTGAAAAGGAGATTATCACCATGAAACGTATCGTAAGTATCATCTGCCTGGCTACCCTGCTGGTTTCCGCTCTTTCTCTGACCGCCTTCGCTGAGGGAAATGCGAATTATGGTTTTAACAAAGGCAAGGCTGAAAATGAATCCCGCCATGCGGTGTTCAGCCAGATGGGAAAGACCACGGAGCAGGTGGATAAGAGCAACTATGTAAACAGCCATGTGAACGCTGATGCTGCCATCGCTACACTGAATGCCGAAATGCTGGTGGAAGCAGGTATTATCGACCAGGGAACCACTGATAAGATCGCTGCCTATGCGACCGCCAAGCACACTGATATCAGTGCCATTTATGATGGAATGGACAGCATGACGCCTGCACAGCGCAGCGAAGCCTTTGCTGAGCGCAAGCGTACGGACAGCAATAAAGGGGACACTGTAGATGACCTGTTGGCAGCTGAGATCATCACTCAGGAGCAGGCAGACGCTATCAGTGTTTATCTGAATAAGTAATCAAAGAAGTTGTTTCTCTCTGGCGCGGCTGAAAATACCGCGCCGGTTTTCTGCGTTTTGGAGGAGGAAAGCCCATGACACGACTGCTGATTGTTGACGATGAGCCGGATATTCGGGAGATTATTCGCCGCTATGCTGAACTGGAGGGTTACGAAACGACAGAGGCAACAGACGGCTTTGAAGCTCTTGACCTTTGTCGGCATCAGGATTTTGATGCTGCTGTTATGGATATCATGATGCCGG
>JAFSZW010000293.1 GCA_017458865.1 Clostridia bacterium | reverse complement strand
GCGCAGCAGGCCCGGATTTCTCAAAAGCTTTGACAATGCTGTCGGTTACGATACCCGCGTCGAACTCTCCGATTCCGGGCGTCATCAGGCGGAAAAACTGCTCAACAGACGCTTCGTCTGTCGGAAACTGCGTGCCTTCAGAGAAGTTGGGCCACTTGCCAAGCCTGAACTGAGTAAACCATGTCAGGTCGTCGGGACGGCGGAGACAGTGGCGTCCTTTGAGCCCTTTCCCGCCGCGCCACTGTGAGGCTGGTCGATCAGATACGTGTTGTACCCATCCTCAAGGAACATATCGGCAAAGCCTTCCGCGAAGGGCGTGCGCTGCCAGGTGACTTTACTTCCGCCATAGCCATGCAGGAAAGCAATACTTTTGCCGTTTCCATTCTCCGCCAGCTGATAGAACACGTTGCAAGGGTCGCTGTAGCGGATCTGACCGGCATCCGCCAGTTGACCGTGAATGGGATCAAATACGCCATCTGCTTTCTGAATGCTGCCGCCTGCTGTGAATACGCCCTGCTCCTTGATGTGAAGCGCCATACTGCTTATCCTCCTTATTCCTGGTCAGACCAGATTTCGTCGATCATGGGAAAAGCGCTCCAGGCTTTGGGCCATCCACAGTAGAAGGCCAGCTGGGTGACAATCTCCACCGCTTCCTCCTTGGTGATGCCATGCTCTTTGCCCAAAGCCAGATGGGATTTGAGCTGTGGATACAGCCCTGCAGAAAACAGCGCCGCGATGGTGATCATGCTGCGATCCCGTGCGGAAAGCTGTTTCTCCCGCGCCCACACCTCGCCGAAAAGCACGTCGTCATTCAATGCGGCGAACTGCGGAGCCAGTTTGCCCAAGCGATCTCTTCCTGCGGTTTGCTTTTTTGCCATTTCCATTGACCTCCTTCTGTTGGCTCTGTGTCGTACTCTTTACAATCTCATTCTATCTGGTTTTCTGTTCGTTGTACATTACAAATATCCAATACAAGTATTGATAAACCAAATACTGAAGAAAGAAGCCTCATGACAGAGGCTCTCTTCATGGCTCATGAATTGCTTTTATATGTCATTTGCATTCCAGCAGGATCTGATACAGCTCATCCGCTGTGAACCGCTTTGCGCAGCCTCCGGTCAGCACTGTACTTTCGGCGATGGCCCGGTAATCGGTATCCGCCGGGAGGCCCATTTCTGTAAAGGTGGTGGGCAGGCCAATTTCCCGGATGAAAGCCTCCAGAGCATCTACAAAAGCAAATGCCATCTCTTCTGCCGTTTTATTCGCCGCATCAATACCCCATACCTGCTCCGCCAGTCGTGCAAACTGAGTTGTTGCCTCCGGCAGCATATGCCGATGGAGAGCAGGATGCAGCACAGCAAGCCCCTGGCCATGGTTGCAGTCGGTATAAGCGCCCAGCTGATGCTCCAGCATATGACACTGGAAGTCTGTCTGCTTACCGATCTTCAGGATGCCGTTCTCCGCCATAGCCGCCGCCCAGATGAGTTCGCTTCTTGCATGCGCATCCTGGGGATTCTCCAGTGTAGCGCGGATGTTGCGGATGATGTTCCGCTGGGTGGCCTCGTTGATCTCGTCGGAAAGGTTCACCGTGCGAGGATTGCCCATGTAGGTTTCCATACAGTGGCTCAGGCTGTCAAACGCGCCGGAGATCACCTGCTTCAT
>JAFSZW010000292.1 GCA_017458865.1 Clostridia bacterium | reverse complement strand
GGCATCATTGACTCCCATGTTCATGTTACCATTCCAGTGGGTTTTGAGTATGCAGATATGGGCGAGCGCGTTGAGGGCAACGGCAAACAGGAAGTGCTTGACATTATGGCGGATCATATGAGGCGGGCGGCAAAACGTACACCTATTTCTTCACGCCGGAATCTTCCATCCCGTTGGTGAAGAGCGGGCATGCGGTGGAGCTGTCGGTTGTGTTCGCGCATTCGGATCAGGTCCCGGGAAGAAGATTTGATGAGACCTTCTGCAAGACCCTGCGCAAGATGTGGGTGCAGTTCGCCAAGACCGGCAATCCGTCGCTTACCGCGGACATCTCCCCGGATGGGAAAGCCAAGGAGTGGCCGCTGTACGATCTTGAGAACAAGCAGGTAATGGTCTTCGACGAATTTAACATCCATCCGGCGAAGGAAGCGGATGTGAAGATCGTCGATTGGAAAACGAGCTACTTCTTGACTAAATACTATAGCATTTGATAGAATTGCTCGCAGTTTCTGCCGCCGGTCCTGGACCTTTTTTCCTGTGTCAGCAGGCTCCTTATCGGTTCCGGTTCAGGGCCGCGGCAGTTGATTGTGTGCGGCAACCAAGGCGACTAATTTGCGAAAGGAAGGAACTACCATGAAGGAAAATGTCATTATCGTGAGCTGCCAGGTGGCAAGCGAAGCTTACCAGATTTTGAGCAAGCTGCGGCAGACGCTTGGCAACGACTGCTTTGCGATTTCCCAGGCAGCCGTTGTGAAGAAGGATGCAGGCCACCTTTCTCTTGAAGATGGCTTTGTCGCCGGCAACCCGGCAGAGGATCGCGGCTGGACCGGCGGTCTGATTGGAAGTCTCGTGGGTATACTCGCCGGACCGCTGGGCGTTCTGCTCGGCGCCAGCGTCGGCTCAATGATCGGGGATTCCATGGATGCAAATGAAATGCTCGATAAGGCTGAGCTGCTTGAAAAGGCCAGCGAATGCCTGGTGGATGGCGAGACTGCTGTGCTCCTTATGGCACAGGAAGAGGACGCGACTGCGCTCGATGCCATGCTGAAGGATTTCAAGATCAGCATTACCCGCATGGATGCTGCTGAGATTGCCCTCGAGATCGAGAACGCGGAGCAGCAGAAACAACTGAAGGCGGCGGACTGATTACGCCCTGCAGGGCAGCTGTGACGCCGGAAACGCTGATGGTACCTGATCCCATTGATTACCTTTGATGCTGACAGGGGCTGCAGCATCACTATAAAGCAATTTATATAATGAAAGTGGTATACGCAATGAAGAAGCTAATTTCCTGCCTGCTGGTTGTCATGATGCTTTTCACGGCTGCAGGCTTTGCAGAGGAAATGGGACGCATTGGGAAAACCAATCTCCTGAGGCAGTTCCTGAAGGAAACGGATCCGCAGACACAGGATATCGCTGTACAGATTCAGTCCGGTGACGATGTCGCTGACCTTGTGATCCGTATGGACGGGGATAACCTGCACCTGGTAACGCGCAATAACGCGGTGGAGGACGGTCACGTTCAGTTCAATCCTACGGGTATCTATCTGGGCTCAGAGGGGCCTGTGACGCTGCTGCGCTACGCCACGGTGACCACTGTCATGCAGGATCTCGCCAAAGAAGTGGATGCCATGCTTGAACAGGTTGTAAACAGCGTGCCCAAGGAGAAAATTCCCACTCAGGCGGAACTCAAGAAAGCCATAAATGAGCTGGCCATTCTGGCCTCTGCGGTGGAAGCTCAGGAGCAGGCGGATGCTGCCACACTGAGCTCTGCGGCACTGTCCTTTGTCAATAAGTTCAAGCCGGAATACATCCTTGATGTGAAAGAGGAGCAGGGCAGCGTAGAGATCAGCCTGCGCAGCGATGCTTATGCTGCCGCACTGGCTGAGGCAATGGACGAGATGATGTCAAACCCTGCGCTTGCTGAGCTGGTCAATCGGCGGGCTGCGCTGAAGGGCGGCAAGAACTTTGCTGACCTCCAGCGTGAATGGGCGCAGTGCCGGGAAGAGACCCTTAAGGCCGTCCGCTCCATCGAGAGCACCGAATCCATTGATGAAAATGGCCACTTGGTGACCCATTTCCATATTGGCGAGGGACTGCCGGATACGAAGGTTCTCAAGTGCTGCTCGGATGCCTATATCAATGTGGAGAACGGTGAGGCAGAAATCACCGTCGACTTCGGATTCGAGGATGAGGATCCTCTGATGGTATATGAACTTGCAGTGAATCCGTCTTCCTACCGGGAGAAGCTGACCGCCGGTGATTCCCTGGCGGAGCTGCAGATAGAGCTTGACAACTACGAGTTCAACTCAGGAAATCTTCTCATCGTGGAGGAAGGCAAGGAAGAGCTGCGGGCAGCCTTTGGCCTCAACTATCTGTATATGAGGGGACCGAAGGGCGGCATCAGCACCTCAGTGCGGGAAACCTGGTCGGGCAAGATCCGCTACGAGCTGGTTGCAGAGACCGCAGAGGGTGAGGAAGCCTCCATTATCCTTGATTTCTATCAGGACGAGAACAGCCTTGTCTGTGAACTGAACACCAGTGAGTCCGATGAGCCGGCACTGTTCAAGATCAGCAGGATTGAGAAAGTGACCATTGATGATCTGAGCGCATCGGAGAATATCAACGAAATCACCGCTGACCAGATCAAATCTGAACTGGAATTCCTTCTGAAGCTGGCAATACCGGCTGTCAGGTAAACAATCAGGCAAATTTGCCCCCGGATCTTCTGATGAAGGTCTGGGGGAATTTTGGAGTCCGGGCATTTCCTGAGCATGGTGTGACGTGCGAATTTCGGACGGCGGACGGGCACTGACACCTGATTGCAAACGGATGAAAATCGAATTATAATGTGTCACAGACTGATGGAGATGAATCAGGAAGCAAGCGGTAAAGGACGCATAAGCGGGCAGGCTGACAGAGTTCAGATGGCATGGGCGGAACTTCCTGTTTTTTTCACCTGTTTGCAATTGGGCGTTGCTGTCAGTCGGGCTTTGCCCGATTGAATCCGATGGGAGCATCCCCGGCTTTGCCTGCGCAAGGCTGCTGCAGCTGGGGCATCCCGAAACGCCAGAACCCGGCCGCTGCCGGACAGGGGTCTCTCAGAATTCTTTTTGAGGTGAATGTTGATGAATCTGTTTGAAGAAACCAAAGCCCTTCTGCGGGAAAAGAGCGGGAAAAAGCTGATCGCCTTTTCCCTGATCGCCTTTCTGATCATCACGGCAATTGTATTTTTTACCGCCTTTAAGCTTTGCACGAATATCCAGATGAAACTGATGGATGAGTATCACTGGGTGATTTCGAGGATGATCGAAAGCAGCGGCGATGAGCTGATCATGCACACCCGCATTTATGAGGACGACGTTCTGTCTCGCGCGGAAGTCGGGCTGATGCTTTACGGGGAAGAGAATACGCTTGCGGACAGGGAAAGACTGGAAATGGTGCGCAGCGCAGTTTCCGCCGCCAGTGTATCTTTGCTGGACGGTCAGGGACAGCTGCTTTCAACGACTGGCCCTGTGAGCCCGGAGGAGGATTTTCGCACCTGGGTAAAAGACCTTAAACCACGTGAGGCGCATCTTGAGATTTATCCCGTCCGCTCATTGGGCGGTGAGGAGACGGGAGAGAACGACGGCAAAGGCTTTGTCAGGATTCCCATATATGGGAATGCCCAACACAGTCTGGTCTTTGAATTCTCCTGCGACACGGTGCTTGAGGTGTACAATTCCCTCGACAACTGGTCCAATGTGCTTGAACGCATGTTTTCCGGGGGAAATGCAGGTGCTTATGTCAGGGTCGGCGATGAGGTAACAGGTTACCCGCTGAACAGCCTTGCGAGCGACAAGAACTCGCGGCTTTACGGGGAACTGATGAAGATCTTCGAAAGCAGCGACAGCACAAAGGGTACAGAGGATAAATCATCCAGCAGGATAATCTCCCTGATGGGGAAGCAGTACGTTTCGACGCTGCTGCACTACTCGCACGAGGGGCTGGAGGATGCGGATATCCTGCTGACGCTCCCGCTTAATAAGGCGATTGGCAACGGCTTTTACATTGCCGCAGCCATTTCGGCGATTATCGGCTGGGGAATCGTCCTGATCCAGCTCTACGTTTTCCGTCGGCTCCAGAGGAAGCAGGTCTGGAACGATACAGACAAAGGGTCCTATAAATGGGTGTGGCGCTCGTCGTGGCTGGGCATCCTGGTGGTGATTGTGGTCACCGTCGTCTTTGCCAATATGCTGCTGCATCTTGAGAGCCGGACAAATGCCGCTGTCATCACCCAGGCGAAGCGGGAGATTGTTGCGCGGGAGATCGACTGGTGTAAAGAGCAGGAAGGCATCATCCGCGGCCTCTATGAGGATTATCTCCAAATGCGCACGCAGGTTCTGGCGGCCTTCCTGAAAGAGCATCCGGATTACGAGACGCGCGCAGGCTTTGAGGAGTTTGGCCGCGTCTCCGGGGCAGAATATGTGATGCGCTTTGGCAGTGACGGACGGGAGCGCCTCTCAAGCAACAGCTACACAGGCTTTGCCGTCGGCACAAATCTCAGCAAGGATTACCAGGCAGTGCTGCTGGGTTATCCCCATGCGGTTGTGGGACCCGAGGCGGATCCCTATACGGGTGAGATGCAGATTGGCATAGCGGTCCTGATGACGGACGGGGAGGGGCAGCCGGATGGATTCCTCCTCGGTGTCTACGACGCCGATGAGCTGAACAAGGCGCTTGGGCGTCTGAGTTATGAATACACGGTAAGCAGCTTTGCTGTGCGGACGGGTCATGTCATTGCCGCCGTCAACAATGAGGACGGTCGCTTTATCGCCCACACCGATCACGAGATGATCGGTCAGAAGGCGGAGGACTACATTGAAGATTACGAACCCGGCGTCAGCTTTGAGGGCTTTACCGACTACAAAGGGGAGAGCATGTGTATCTCCGCAAGCAGTGCGAATGGGAAGACGCTCCTGTTTATGGTGCCTGAGCGCGCGGATTCCGATACACAGGTGATTGCGCTCCTGTTGTCCCTGGTTGTTACGGTGTTCCTGGCGCTGCTGTATTATCCCTATGCAGGCGTTATGATTGCGCAGGCCATGGAGGAGGCAAAGGAGAACTTAAAGCCGAATGACAGGGCAAGAACTCCCCTCACAATATTCTCTGATGGCTATGCCTTTTTCCTGACGCTGTTTGCAATCGTTGCACTGATCGTAACCAACAACGGCTGGTGGACATCCTTTGACTATGTGTTCAGCGGAAAATGGAGCAGCGGCGTGCATCTGTATTCCCTCTGGGCGGCCCTGTTCATCCTGGCGGTCACCGTCTGCGTTGTGTTTATTATCAGGACAGTGCTGCTCCATATGGAAAGCCGTCTTACCCTTCAGGCCAGGACGGTCACCCGTCTGGTGAACAGTCTCATTACCTACGCTGCCAGCCTCTTCCTTGTTTTCAGTATCCTCAGCAGTTTCGGCGTGAACACCACAGCGCTGCTGGCCTCTGCCGGTGTTCTTTCCATCGCAGTCGGCATGGGCGCCCAGAGCATGGCCTCTGACCTGCTCGCCGGTTTCTTCCTGATGCTTGAGGGCACCGTGCATGTGGGCGACCATATAAGCGCCGGGGGCGTAACGGGACACGTCACAGACATGGGCATCCGCACCACGGAGATTACCGATGATGAGGGCAATGTAGTGATCCTCAATAACAGCAAGGTCAGCCCTGTGCGGAACATGAGCCGGAAACATCCAGAGCAGGAGAATGAGCAAAAATAACGTACGAGGAGGACAATTACCATGGCGGCAACTGGCAATACATTTTTCTTTCAGTGGGAAGTCAATCTGATGGAATGGCTTCAGTCCCACATCAGCAGCGCAGGGATTTCGATCCTGTCCTGCTTATCCATGTTTGGTGAAGAACTGGTGCTCATCCTGCTCGTCGGCTTTGTGTATTGGAGCTTTGACAAGAAGATGGGCAGGACGATTGGTCTGAGCGGCATCATGGGCCTGACCTGGAACACAATGGCGAAGAACGTCGTTCTGCGCCGCAGGCCGTATTTTGACCACGAGGGCATCAAGATCCTGCGCATTGTGGATCCGGATGCGGACATCTACGACATTGCGGCCCAGGGATATTCCTTCCCCAGTGGGCATTCGACCAATGCGGCAACCGTGTTCGGTTCGCTGGCTGTCACCCTGCGCAAGCGGTGGATGACGGTGGTGGCGATTGTGATCCCGCTGCTCACGGGCATTTCGCGGTTCGTGGTGGGTGCGCACTATCCTACGGACGTGCTGTGCGGCTGGCTGCTCGGCGTCATCAG
>JAFSZW010000291.1 GCA_017458865.1 Clostridia bacterium | reverse complement strand
GCATGGTCATGTGGTGCGATACCGGCAGATCATAACAGACGAAATATATGATTCACCCGCAATAAGTCCCTTTTTTGAAAAACCGACCGCTTTATATAGCAGTTGACAGTTTGTTGACATACCAGATATAGAGGTTTCATTAGATGGCTAATTACTTTGTTCGGGCTAATCATATATCCAAACTTTATAAGGTAACCTACGGGATTAGTGAATAGTTTGAACAGATTTGGAAGAAACATCCACAAAATGAGCCGATTTTATTATATTTTATTGGTATCATAGTTAGAAACATCTGCGAAAAACTCGTTTTTTTCGGCATTTCAAATCATTGACAGGCGTGCTTCCATCCGCTAATATACGCGCGGCCTGGAGGTGATGTGAATGCAGGATGAATTACTTGGTATCATCGAAGAAGATGCCATGGTCGAAAGAAGCGTAAAGCGCTGCGAAAGATGGGCACGGGATCTTTATTCAAAGGATATGAAGCGCTTCCAGAAAGAATTCGTGAACCTTTTGCCTGAGGAACTGCAGCTGCGTTTACATTCCATTCGATACATTCTCAGTGAGTTCACTGAGGATGCATGTGAGGAGACCATACGGGTTTCACTGACAGTTTGCTCACCTGACTGCCAGAATGTATTCGGCAGATACAATTGCGATTTCAACATGTACGGCGGCATGGACAACAGCTGCTATAAAAAAGAGAATGCCTCATCCCAGGTTCAGGGATGAGGTTTTTAATATGGAATATGAAAGGAGGTGAAAAAGATCACCTGCAGCCCAATTTTGGGGTGCCGGGAATCCCTCAAATGGTGCGGAGGGTCTGAAATCTCTGATAGATGGTCTCAAGGGAGCGAATACCTTCAGTGGCACCGACAGACTCTATGCTGCAGGAGGCGGTGGCGCAGCCGAACCGGGCACAGTCCTCATAGGACATGCCTTCGCTGAGTGCATAGAGGAAACCGGCAGCAAAGCAGTCGCCTGCACCGGTGGTATCCACGCAGTGTGCATCCGGATAAGCGGGGATGTGGATGGGAACGGGCAAATCACCATAACAGATTTCGCAGCCGCGGCTGCCTGTCTTGATGACGGCACAACCGGCGCCGGCCTCAACAATGGACCTGGCATTTGCAGCCGGATCCGGGTTGCCTGTGAGCATTGCAGCCTCAGCATCATTGGCAAAGACAACGTCAAGATAGGGAAGGAAACCTGCGATATCTGCCAGCGTTTCGCCGTGCTTGGGCTTTGTCACATCGGTCGTGAGGATGGTCACGCCAGGCTGATTTTTAATGGCCTTGTACACGCGGTGCTGGGCAGGCATGGACAGGTCATGGGAGACAAACAGACTGGCAAAACTGACTAT
The DNA here is from genome assembly GCA_017458865.1 of Clostridia bacterium. Lineage (GTDB taxonomy): Bacteria > Bacillota > Clostridia > Christensenellales > Aristaeellaceae > Ventricola. The sequence continues at coordinate 12,391 of JAFSZW010000291.1, read as the reverse complement.
TCCGGCCATGTGATCCAGGTTGGAAAGAATCATGTCCTCTGAGAGACGTCTCAGGCTGCTGCGGGGATTTGTCACGAAGCTGCGTTCGCCCTGGCTTTCTACAAGCACCAGATTAATGCTGGTAGGAATATCCGGGCGAATGGTAATGGCTGATGTATCCACGCCGTTTTGAGAAAGGTATGATAGCACCATTTTACCGGGTTCATCATCGCCGAGGAGAGAGACAATGGAAACGTGCTTCCCAAGTCGGGAGAGCGCGACGGCTTCGTTGCATGCGTCACCGCCGTAGGAAAGCTTGATGTCCTCTGCGGGCTCAGAACCGCTTTCAAAAACACGGGCACTGACAGGTCTGGCAAGAATGTCTATAATGGCGGAGCCTATGACTGTAATATCCATGATTGTGAGCCTTTCTTTTTCTGACAATAACCGTATTTCAGTGTGTTTCAGAGTGATCTGATTATAGCAAAAATGGGACGGAATGAACAGAACGGATTTAGCCACCATGATCTGTGAGGTGGCATGGTAAATGGCGGAGATTCAGGGTATCTGATGTTAAAATTGGTAATACTGTCGCCCATCATAATTTGCCAATACAAAACAGACAAAATTCTCTGCCTTATGAACTGTGCCTCTTGAAAGATAGCAATCTCTGCGGTAATATTTAATTGAAATTTATGCGAATTTCAAGTTTTTTGCTGGAATACAAGCGATTGGTTACTATCGAGACAAATCATTGGCATCCTGGTTACATGGGAGCAATGGGACTGGAGCTTAGAGCCAACAAGTCGGACCTGGAATTTGATGAATTTCATACGCTTAGTAGAGAAGCGCTTGAAATCGACTTACTGATTATCAAAAAGTCGGATAACAGGGTTCTTCAGAATGAGATAGGTGCTATCTTCCGGCAGTTTAACGTGACAGAATACAAGTCCCCTGGTGATGACATGAATCTCAGTAATTATGTTAAGACTGTGGGATATGCCTGTATTTTGAAGGGAACTGAGGGTCATGTTGACGATATACCGCTTTCAGAACTGACTGTCACACTGGTTCGGGAAAACTATCCGGATGCCCTCTTTAAGGCAGTGAAGAGAGAGGGTGGATCTGTTGAGAAGAAGGCCGATGGGATCTACTATATTCACGGGCTGTTTGTTTTTCCAACACAGGTTCTTGTGACTCGAAAACTTGATTCCAAGCTGCATCCCAGCCTGCGAATCCTTAGCAGAAAAGCAGAGAAAAAGGATATTGAAGCATTCATTCAGATGGCGAATACGTTTACTGATTCTGAAGACAGGCAGAATGCGAATCGTGTCCTGAGGATTAGTATCAATGCTAATGCCGAAGTGTATGATAATCTAAAGAGGAGGAATTCTTCGATGAGTGATGCGATCAGACATCTTTTGAGAGATGAGATTAAAGAGGAACGAGCGGATGCAGAGAAAAAGCTCAGCATATTTCATGTTCATAATATAATGGATAGCTTTAATATTTCTGCAAAACAGGCGATGGATGTTCTCAAGATTCCTGCGGCTAAACAAGCAGAGTATGCAGCATTGCTGTAAGAACTGCAACGTTGAAACGCTGTTATTGCGATAGATTAACTCAATTGATGGAACACAGTATGGAAGGGGAAACATATCCCATGCCGGTTTTTTAGCATTTCATGTAAGTTGAAAGCACAGAGAAGATGACAGCCTACATTTTCCAGTAATAGGGAAACCGGAGATTGACGAACAGGAACAACAGACCTGGAAGAATTTCCCGTTTAGATATGTTCAGGTTGATGAATCAGGACCGGAGCATGCTACAAGCAAGCTGGCCCTTCCGTTTACGGTTTTTGTTTCAGAAATGGTGCATAGGATTTATGCTCAGCAGGAGTGCCTACTATCACTTTTAAACTGTGTCTATAAGCAACCCACCTTGCAACTGTTCACTTGTAGAAGCCTATGAACAGGAGCAAAGTGGGCTGTTTTACTGCATGCAAAATCATCTGAACTTTTGGTATGGGCAATGACTGCATGTATGAACTGAGTATGTGACAATGGAGCGGCTAAATGATTCATTTGCGGAGGATGACAGCTTGATGAAGATGGGTCAGCAAAGAGTCCATCTGCCATGAGTAGAGAATCAGCTGGTTTCATAAGCTGATTTCGGTTGTTTGCATCATATATCGTTTTTATAAATTGGCACAGAACCACTCATCGTATATGGCTGCGGCTTTCATTGACAGGGGGAAATGGACCGAATATAATAGGCTACAGGGAAGCCAGGCGGAATTTCCGTAGAGAGCTTTCATATTTCTGTCTACATAGAGGAGGAGAAGAGGATGAGTCGTGCTGCGGGCATTCTGATGCCTGTTTCCAGCCTGCCCAGTAAATACGGGATTGGCTGTTTTGATGAGGAAGCATACCGCTTTGTGGATTTCCTGGAGAAGTCTGGCCAGACGTACTGGCAGATTCTGCCGCTGAATCCGCCGGGCCATATGCCGCTGGCGTATGATTCGCCTTATCAGAGCTTTTCCGCTTTTGCGGGAAATCCGTTTTATATCAGTCTGGACAAGCTGGAGCAGGAAGGCGTACTGACCCGGGAGGAGATTGAGTCTGTCGACTTTGGCAATGATCCGGAGCATGTGGATTATGACAAGCTTTTTGAACGCCGTTTCCCGCTGCTGAGGAGAGCATATGAGCGCAGTGGAATCGCCGGGCGTACGGAGTATCAGGAGTTTATCCGGGTGAACAGCTGGTGGCTGGATGATTATGCCCTGTTCATGGCGCTCAAGCGGTTCTTTAAGGATGCCGAGTGGCCTGACTGGCCTGAGGATATCAGCCGGCGTTGGGGCTATGCCATTGATTATTACAACAGGCTCCTCTATTTCGAGGTGGAGTTCTTCAAATATATCCAGTTTGAGTTCTATCAGGAGTGGAATGCGCTCAAGGCATACGCCAATTCAAAACAGATAAAGATCATCGGGGATATTCCGATTTATGTCTACTTTGACAGTGCGGATGTCTGGGCACATTCCGAGCTGTTCCAGCTCAATGAGCACAACCGTCAGAGCTCTGTGGCAGGGTGTCCGCCGGATGCGTTCTCTGCGGACGGCCAGATCTGGGGAACGCCGCTCTATCGCTGGGATAAACACCGGGAGGATCACTTCGGCTGGTGGATGGCCCGTCTGTGGGTAAACTTCCAGCAGTGCGACCTGCTCAGAATCGATCACTTCCGCGGACTGGATGAGTACTTCTCCATTCCGGCAGGGCAATCTGCCAAGGAAGGCCACTGGGAGAAGGGCCCCGGCATGGCGCTGTTCCACCAGATGTGGGAGAACATGGGATACAAGCCGGTAATCGTAGAGGATCTGGGCTACATGACGGAAACCGTGCGCCAGATGGTGCGTGATACCGGATTCCCGAACATGAAAGTCCTGGAGTTCGCATTTGATGAGCACGACCTTGGTGCTACCAATGATTATCTCCTGCACAACATCCCCGAACACTGCGTGGTCTATCCTGGTACGCATGACAACGATCCTGTCAACGGCTGGTTTGCCGCACTTGATGAGAACCTGCAGAAGCTGATCCGCGACTACTTTGGCCAGAACGACCTGCCGAAGGAGCGCATGCATGAGGTCTTCATTCGTGCCGCGATGATGTGCCGTGCAGAGACCTGCGTGATCCAGCTGCAGGATCATCTGGGCCTTGGCTGCGAGGCGCGCATCAACGATCCGTCCCATCAGGACAACAACTGGCACTGGCGTCTCAAACCCGGCATGCTGACAGAGTCACTGGCGACTGAGATCTTCGAGGTGACCAAGCGTTACGGCCGCCTGAACTGGGCGTCTGAGAGCGTCCGGAAATGGCAGGAAAAGGCATAGAGCCATCCTGGCTTCCTATAGCCTGCCAGACAGACATTCGGGATCAGATTCTCTGTCAGGCAATTACCTGACCCTGAGCAGACCCTGAGCAGTGCAACGCCTTACCATTTCAAGGCCTTTTTTTACTAGGCATGTTTCTATTTGCAGGAAATTGTGATATAGTAGACCCACTGAACCTGACCATGCAGAACAGTGCAGGAACAGCGCTTAACTTGGTGCCGGGACAAACGTGAACGGGTAGCTCCGGCAGGTAACAGGAGGAAAAGGATGATCAGACGTTATGTGTTTGGACATATGATCGAAACGGATACGGTGCAGGTAAAACCGGCAGTATCCGAGGACAGGATCCCTTACTTTGCTGTGGATGTGGAAAAGATGACGTTTACCATGCCGCTGGGTCCGGATGACAGAGTATATGGTCTCGGCGAGAACGTCAGAGGCATTAACAAGCGCGGATGGATCTACAGGAGCTGCGCGACGGACCAGCCGTATCATCAGGAGGATACGCTGCAGATGTACTCGGCCCACAATTTCCTGGTTGTGGAGGGCGCAAACCGGTTCGGCCTGTTTGTGGACTATCCGGGCATTGTGACGTTCGATATTGCCTATACGGATATCAATACCATGCAGATCCGGCTGAGTGATTTCAATGCGGACATCTATGTCATTACCGGGGACAGCATCCTTGATATCGTGCGGCAGTTCCGGCAGATGATCGGGCAGAGCTATATCCCGCCACGGTGGGCGATGGGATTCGGCCAGAGCCGCTGGGGATATGTGACGGAAAGCGATGTGCGAAATGTCGTCAGGCGCTACAGAGAACTGGGGATGCCGCTTGACAGCGTGTACCTTGACATCGACTACATGGATCACTACAAGGACTTTACCGTGGATAAGGAGCGGTTCCCGGACCTTGCAAAGCTGTCCGCTGAACTGAAGGAGCAGGGTATCCATCTTGTCCCGATCATTGATGCGGCAGTCAAGCTTGAGGACGGATATTCTGTCTGCGATGAGGGCCTCGAGAAAGGCTATTTCTGTACGCGCGAGGACGGTGAGCCGTTTGTTGGCGCGGTATGGCCCGGTCTCTCTCTGTTCCCTGACGTGCTCTCTGCTGAGGCGAGGGCATGGTTTGGAAACCAGTACAGGGCGCTGCTTGATCAGGGTATTGAGGGATTCTGGAATGATATGAACGAGCCTGCGATCTTTTATACTGAGGAGCGGCTTGAGGATACACTTGAAAAGGTCTCCGAGTATCGGGGAAAGAAACTGGACCTGCAGAGTTTCTGGAAGATGATGGGTATCTGGAACAGTATGCATCATTCGCCGGGTACATACAGGGAGTTTTATCACAATATCGATGGGAAACGGGTCTGTCATGAGACGGTCCACAACCTGTACGGATACAATATGACCAGGGCGGCCGGCGAGGCGTTTGGGCGGTTGTCACCGGATAAGCGCATCCTGCTCTTCTCAAGGTCGAGCTGCATCGGAATGCACAGGTATGGCGGTACCTGGATGGGCGATAACCGTTCCTGGTGGTCCCATCTGCTGCTCAATCTCAAGATGCTGCCGTCTCTCAATATGTGCGGCTTCCTGTTTACCGGCGCGGATATCGGCGGGTTCAACAACGATACCACGGAAGATCTGGTCATGCGGTGGACGGAACTGGGCATCTTTACGCCGCTGATGCGCAATCATTCTGCACTCAGAACACGCGAGCAGGAAGTGTATCAGTTCACTGATATGGACGGGTTCCGTCATGTGCTCAGCATGCGCTATGTGCTGCTACCGTACATTTACAGCGAATGGGTGAAGGCGGCATTGTGCGATGAGATGCTTTTCCGCCCGCTGGCCTTTGATTACCCGGAGGATGAGCGGGCTGTGCGGATAGAGGATCAGCTGATGCTCGGCGATGGAATGATGATTGCGCCAGTCTATGAGCAGAATGCGGTTGGACGTATGGTATATCTCCCGGAGAGGATGAAGCTTTTCACATTCCACAAGGACGGCACCAGGGATGAGGTGGTTCTTGAAAAGGGCGATCATTACGTCCCGTGTGCCCTTACGGACGTGATCTTCTTTGTCCGGTCCAACCACATGATTCCGGTTTCGAGTGGCGGCCACTGCGTGGCTGAGGTCGACTTTGACCATGTGCAGTTTCTTACGTTCCCGGACGGCGGTTCATCTGAGTATGAGTATTACACGGATGACGGCCTGACCAGAGATGTTAAGCTGGACGGACATATTACAAAGTACAGGATGGATGCTGCCGGGGCAGTCTGCACTGCGTGAGGTAAACCGGTCCCTAAAATGATACGGGAGGATATGGTTTATGACACCATTAACAGAAACTCAGATCCGGAGAGTTTGGAATTTGCATGACAATGGAGATTATGAGGAAACGATTGATTACGGACTGTCCTTAATGGCCATGGATACCCATGACGGTGCAGGCATCCGGATGGGGATCATGGATGCCTATGCAATTCTTGGCATGACCGATGTGGCGGAAACCTTTATCAAGGATTTCCTTGCCAGAAATCATGGCGCAAGGAACTGGGCGGGTTTCCGCAATAAAGAGAGAGAAGCAGAGGATCCATATTACTGGATGAATGATATGGACATAGGTACTACTTATCAACTGGCTATGTGTTACTGGAAGGCAGGAAAACTGGAGCCCTGTAAAAGACTTCTGAACTGCTGCTTTGCACTTGACCAGTTTGTTAACCTGAATAAGCGTCAGATCAAGGAAATTGAGGCCAGAAATAAGGCCCGTGGTTTTATAGTTGGCGGTACCCTGGAGATGACGGTGGATATGGTTTGCATCCCAATCGCCTTCAGGCGGGAGTTTGACAACTGGATAAAGAAAGAGGTGCTCCCCAATTGGACAGACCCGTTTCCGAGAAAGCGGTAACGCTGTATGACATTGGTCTCAACCTGTTTTGTGCTCAGTTTAAATCCCCGGAGTCCATTCTGGCTGCCGCTGCCAAGGCGGGGATAGGCTGCATCCTGACAGGCTCTGACATGGAGGAAGACCTGCGAATAGATGATTTCGTCCGGACACATGCTGTTTACGGGACAGCGGGGATTCATCCGCATAATGCGGATATGGCAAAGGCTGCGGATTTTGATACGCTCCGCCGGATCCTGATGGAAAACGGCCGCGTCGTTGCTGTCGGTGAATGCGGACTGGATTTCGATCGCAATTACTCGACGCAGGAAAACCAGATTGCGTGCCTGAAACGGCATATTGAGCTGGCGGAGGATACGGGCAAGCCGATGTTCCTGCATGAACGGAGGGCATCTGATACACTGGTTCAGATCTTCAGGGACCATCCGGAGATCTGCAGACGGGCTGTTGTACACTGCTTTACCGGGACCAGGGCAGAGCTGCTTACATACCTTGAGATGGGGTTTATGATCGGCATCACGGGCTGGATCTGCGATGACAGACGGGCTGCGGCGCTGAGGGATGCGGTATCCGTCCTGCCGCCGGACCGCGTCATGATAGAAACGGATGCACCTTACCTGACGCCCCGGAACGTGCCTGGTCTTGACAGGGTCAATGTGCCCTGGAACCTGCCATATGTCCTTGATACGCTTGCCGACCATATGGGTATGGATCCAGTCAGGCTCGCTGCGTGCACCCGGGCGAATACGGAGCGATTCTTTGGCATTGCCGGGCATCCGGCGGCAGCTGATGCAACGGGAGAAATGGAGGCGAACTGATGGCTCAGATCATAAATGCGCTTGTCATCTGCTTTGAAATACTGGGGTTCAGAGTCAGCATTTCAAGGCGGAAAGCCAGCATCTTTGCTTTTTACACACAGCTGTCCAACCTGGTGACGCTGTTTTCATCCGTCCTGTTTCTCGCTGCCGGCGGACAAATGGCTGCCATTATGCGGTACCTCAGCACCTGCATGCTGACGATGACCTTTATGGTCACGCTCTTTGTGCTCGTGCCTATGGGCGGCGGATTCAAAAAGCTCATGCTTTCCGGAAACGGGCTGTACCATCATACGCTCTGCCCGATTTTCTCAGTCCTTTCATATGTGTGCCTGGAGCCGCATGCCGGTGTCTGGCTGATTCCGGTTGCCGTTACGATGGTCTATGGACTCATCATGATGCTCCTGAACGGCCTCGGGCGCTATGACGGACCCTATCCGTTTTTCCGGGTAAGGAATCAGAGTGTGATGGCAACCATTCTGTGGACCCTTGTGCTCTTTCTGCTGATCTCAGCGGTTTCACTGTTCTTTGCCCGGTTGGGTTAAAGCCCGGTTCCGGACAGCAAACGGGCATTGCGGATGAGATTACGGCGGTTTCAATGAGGCTACAGATCGTATGAACGCTCACAATGACAGAGTGCTTTGGCTATGATATGCTGACATAAGTGAAGCCGGATGCTGCCGGGTCAAACCGAAACTGGTGGAGGCAAAGAACACTTATGATAAGAAACATTCAGATGGAAGATGCACCGGCCCTTGAGCAAATATGCAAAACCGCATTAGGATATGAAACGACAGCCGGCTATCTCAGACATCGCATCCAGGAGTTGTCTCATGATCCATGCTACTTTATTGCGGTGTATGAGGATGATGTCACGCATCAGATCCTGGGGTTCATTCAGGCTGAAAAGTATAATCTGCTTTATGGCGACAATGGCTTCAATATCATTGCACTGGCTGTTTCTCCGATGGCGCAGCGCCAGGGAATCGGGAAACAGTTGCTCACATCGCTTGAAGATCATGCGGCCGAACGGGGATATACGTTCATTCGTTTGAACTGCAATATTGTTCGTCAGGATGCACATGATTTTTATCATCATATGGGGTATACCTGCGATAAAACACAAAAACGATTCATAAGATCAATTAAGCGATAGTTCAATGTCCGGTCTATCCGCCGATGAAACAAATGCGGGCACATGGTGAAGCCCATTCATATCTTCTGGAATGATGTGCTTGAATCAAATCCAGCTCATCAGATGAATCGGCCGGCGTACCGGCAAATTGTGAAAGAAACACTATGATTCATGAGGTAAAGGGAGACCTGGTCTCCGGCATTTTTGTGGGCTGGGATTCATCCATGATTCTGAGCTGCCTTGAGGGAATTATGGGACATCTGTATGCAGATGATTCCACAGCGCCCCAAAGCTGCATGGCCTTTATAGGTGATTTCCGTTTCTTTGACGGGCGGCCGGATAAACAGCTCGTTCAAATGCTGCCCTTGGATGCGTACATGATCCTTATCGCCAGAAAACCTGAGTGGTTTCCGCTCTTTGAGCAGCAGTTTGGCAACCGGGCTGCACGGATTACCCGGTATGCGTTCAGGCATGATACAGGCTTTGACTGTGCCCGTCTCATGCAGATAGAAACGGGAATAGACAACCGATTTGAGCTTCGGAAAATAGATGCCGATCTGTATGAGCAGTGCAGGCAACATGACTGGAGCCGGGATTTTGTCTCCCTGTTCGGCAGTTACGAGGCGTTTCGACGTCTGGGAATTGGTGTGGCTGCGCTTGACGGGGACCGGATGGTTTCCGGCGCCTCGTCCTATGTCAGGTATTCGGATGGTATAGAGATTGAGGTGGATACGGACCCGGCCATGCGGCGCCACGGCCTGGCAGCTGCCTGCGCAGCCAGGCTGATCCGGCTCTGCCTTAATCGGGGCCTGACACCGCGATGGGATGCGCATACGGCCATTTCCGCGACGCTGGCCGAAAAGCTCGGTTTCCTGATGTCCGGCCCGTATACGGCATTTGAGATAAACGCGGAGGAGTGTAAAAAACAGGAGGACGCTGCCTGTGGGACAGACAACCATTGATAACAGGGCGTTTTACGAACGCCTTTTGCACCTCGCTCTGCCGATTGCCCTGCAGAGCCTGATGCTTGCAGCTGTTGCTGCCGGTGATGCCCTGATGCTCGGACGGATCGCGCAGGAGGAGATGACGGCGGTTTCTCTGGCCTCCCAGATCCAGTTCGTCCAGAACATGTTTCTGGGGGCTGTAACGGGCGCAGGTGCGATTCTCGGTGCCCAGTACTGGGGCAAGAATGACCGGAAAACCATGCAGGATCTGTTCAACCTCATGCTCCGGTTCACCGGGCTGGTGTCCATCGTGTTTTTTGCGGCCTGTGAGCTGGCGCCGGATATGCTCATGCACATCTTTACCCATGATGCGCCGCTGATTGAGATCGGCAGCGACTATCTCAGAATTGCCGGCTTTTCCTACCTGATTACCGGCGTGTCTCAGTGTTACCTGACCATGATGAAGGTCAGCGACCATGTGCCGCCAAGTGCGATGATTTCATCAAGTGCGGTTATTGTCAACATCCTGCTCAATGCAGTGTTCATTTTCGGTCTTTTCGGACTACCCCGCATGCAGGCCAGAGGCGCAGCCATAGCGACAACCCTGGCCCGCGTGATTGAGCTTTTCCTGTGCCTTGGTGTTACAGCAGGGAAAGACTATATCCGTCCTGCCTGGTCACGCCTGATGCAGCGGCAGAAGGGGCTGGGACACGACTTTGCCAGGCAGTGCCTGCCGCTCATGGGCGGCTCGCTGTTCTGGGGCGTTGGATTCACCTCTTACACAGCGATCATTGGACACATGGGTGCGGATGCGGCCGCTGCCAATTCCGTTGCAGCGGTTGTCCGTGACCTGATCTGCTGCATGTGCAACGGCATTGGTGGCGCTGCCGGCATCATGGTCGGGAACGAACTTGGTGCCGGACGCCTTGATATGGGCAAGGCATACGGCATAAAGCTGAAGAACATTTCGTACGTGATAGGGTTTATTTCCACGGGCATCGTCCTTGCACTGACGCCGCTGGTGGTCAACATGGTCCTCCTGACGGATGCTGCCTGCGGTTACCTGACCGGCATGATGGTCATCATGGCGATCTATATGATCGGGCGATGCGTCAACACCGTGACCATAAACGGTGTTCTTGACGGCGGCGGTGACACACTCTTTGACATGTACTCCCTGGCAGTCTGTATGTGGGGTATAGCGATCCCGCTGGCGCTCCTTGGTGCCTTTGTCTTCCACTGGCCTGTGCTGGCGGTATATGCCTGCACCTGCCTTGATGAAGTCGGCAAAATCCCCTGGGTCATGATGCGTTTCCGCAGGTACAAGTGGGTGCAGGACCTGACCAGATCATCCTGAGCCTAATCTGCCATTCACCTCCTTTCACATCTGAGTCAAAAACGCGCCCGGCGATTGCCGGGTGCGTTTTTGGCGCATTGACAGATGCTCAGACTGGATGTATAATTCATGTTACATAACATATGTTACATATAGGAGGTCAACAATGCCGCCAAAGACGAGGATAACCGGGCAGATGATCATAGACGCGGGGCTTGAGATTGTCCGGCAGCGCGGGCACGAACAGCTGAATGTCAGAGCCATCGCCGATATGCTGCAGTGCTCCACGCGGCCGGTCCTGTATGCGTTCAGGACGATGGATGAAATAAGGGACAGGGTGTATCAGGCTGCAGATGCGTATCATACGGCGTTTATTACGGGTGACATGGAATCCATGAGCAGTCCCATGCTGGCGCTGGGGCTCAGGTATATCAGATTTGGCTATGATGAGCCCAGGCTGTTTCGATTCCTCTTTGAGACAGACCGATTCAGAGGCATGGACCTGAGCACACTCACCGGAATGCCGGAAGTTGAGGACATCATGGCCATTCTGAGGACAGGTGCAGAATGTGATGAACGGGCATCCCGGTCCATGTTTCTGACGATGTTCTCATGTGTCCACGGCCTTGCCAGCCTGCTGGCCAACAATACCATGGCCTACGATGAGCAGCAGTGTACAGCGATGCTGATGGATCTTTACAAAGGCCTCATGGCTGTAAGTGGAGGCAGCGGGAATGTATAAGCTCTATCGGCGGAATGCTGTAACCTTTGCCATTCTTTGGATTGCGGCATACTGCCTGATCCTCACACCGATCCGGGCACAGGTAGAGAGCGGCAGCCCGCTCATGCTCGCCGTGCTTGCTGCATTTGCAGCTGCCATTACGGCATTTGTGATAAGGCATCATCTGACAGGTGAACTCGGCCTTGGCCACTGGCCGGGTGATACGCGGCAATGCCTGTATTTCATCCCGATGTGGCTTCTTGCAACCGGCAATCTCTGGGGCGGCATCCATCCTGCCCACGGCCTGCCGGACCAGCTGTATGCCTGCCTGTCCATGGTGATGGTCGGCTATGTGGAAGAGATGATCTTCAGGGGCTTTCTCTTTGGCGCCATGTACCGCTCGGGCAGTGTCCGGCGTGCAGTGTGTGTGTCTGCACTGACATTTGGTATAGGGCACATTGTCAACCTGTTTGCCGGACTGGCAACGCTCGCAACAGCCGTCCAGATGATCTTTGCCATTCTCTGGGGCTTTATCCTGACGCTTAACTATCTCAAGAGCGGGAGTCTGTGGCCGTCCATTCTGGCACATGCGCTCATAGACCTGTTTGCCGAATTTGCGTCCCCGAATGAGCAGACGTCCTGGATCTACATTGGCGTC
>JAFSZW010000290.1 GCA_017458865.1 Clostridia bacterium | reverse complement strand
GCGGATTTCCTTAAGCTGTTCCTGCGTAAGGTCCGTAATGGAAAACGGTTTGGTCTTATCATATGGAAGAGAATGGATTTCATTGACGATTTCTGTCTCCTCTTCCTCGGGGTGCCAGATAAACAGAAACGACAAAACGGAACTGAGGCCAATGAGGCTAATACAGATAAGGAAAAAGAGCAGATTGTTGAGACGTTTTCGGCGTCTCTGCTGCTTTCGTCTCCTCTGGCTGTCTCTACGGCGGTCTGACATATAGGCTCCTTTGTCTGTCGTTATCATGCAATTTGCATCGGAATGCAGAATTTAGAGACGATTATAACATAACTTAACTGAATTGTCACATTGAAGGATGAACACGTATGGATACATTGGCGAGCGGAATACAGAATACCGGCACTGACAAGCTTTTGCTGCTGATTCTGGCAGCATTCTGCCTCATGATCATTTTCATGGCGGTTCTGGTTGTTTTCCTATATAAACGCACGAAGCAGGCGGAGAAGAAGGAACAGCTCAATGAAGCGGAGATGCACAAACAGATAGAGGCTGTGCAGGAGGCGTCACAAAAGCAGGCAGAAGAAACCCGGGTTCAGATGGATCAGATGATGGAATCCATGGATGATTCCATTCAGACGATGATCGGCCGGATTGAGATGGTGCAGCAGACACAGTCGGATACAATCGGCGGCCAGCTGAGATCGGTCAGGAAGAGCCTGGACGAGCGGATCGACCAGATCAGCGAAGAGAACCGGGAACAGATCAACGCACTCAAAACGTCCATGGAAGAGCAGCTGGGGGAGGCTGTCGACAGGCGTATCTCAGATTCCTTTTCTCAGGTGAGCGGGCGGCTTGAACAGTTCTCTCAGAGCCTCGGCGCGCTTGAATCCCTGGCCGGAACGGTGGACGAGTTCAACAAGATGCTCGGCGGGACAACGCCGCTTGGCCTGTACGGTGAGGCGCAGCTTGGGAACCTCCTGGCCGAAATGCTGGCGCCGCAACAGTATGCGCAGCATGCCCAGGTGCATCCGGACAAGGCGTATACGGTGGATTATGCCGTTGTCATGCCCGGTCAGGAATCCGGCAGGACGGTCTATCTCCCAATAGATGCCAGCCTGCCTACCAGAGAGTATCATGAGCTTCGCACTGCCATGGAACATGGTGTGCGTGCGGAGATAGACAGCGCCCGGGAGCTGCTTGAATCGGCTGTCCGCATGCATGCGAGACGGATTTCCGAGCAGATCATCGCACCGCCGTATACCACAGATTATGGCATCCTGTTTCTGCAGAGCGAGGGACTGTACGCGGAACTGCTCAGGATGAACGGCCTGGCGGAGCGGATTCAACGGGAGAGCCATATTGTCCTTGCAGGACCTGCGACGCTTGCGGCCCTTCTGTCCGGCCTGCAGGTCGGTTTCCGTTCACTGGCGATTGAACAGAGGACGGATGAGATTATCCGGTTGCTTGCGGCTGTAAAAACGGACGTCATGCGGTATGCCGGTGCACTCGACAGGACGCAGAAAAGGCTTCATCAGGCCAGCCAGGAAATCGACAGGGCGCAGCGCCAGGGAGAAGCCATTGCCAGGCGTCTGTCGGATGTCGGTGAACTCCCGTCGGGCGAGAGGCGGCAGCTCAGTGGTGCATCTGCTTATGTTGACGAGGATGAGGAAGATGCCTGGGACTGACCGGCAACAAATATTCCGGAAACTGTCACAGTTCTGACACATTTCGGCGGTATAATCAGTACGTAATCAATGCAGTGAACTGCTTGAGGCATATGGCAGACAGGACGGCCGCATCACGGGATGCGGGCATTCTGTCGGCAGGGGGAAGGACAGCGTTTCAATGAATGCGTCTTTCCATACAGTGCCGGATGACCGTGTGCCGCAGGTACGGGAATACGGAGGAAATCAATGAGTAAGGTAATCGGCATAGATCTGGGCACAACAAACAGCTGTGTCGCAGTTATGGAAAATGGAGAGCCAATGATTATCCCCAATTCGGAGGGAGGACGGACAACGCCATCTGTGGTGGGGTTTGCTAAAGACGGTGAGCGGATTGTCGGCGAGGCGGCAAAGCGTCAGCAGGCGGTCAATTCGGACCGGACGATCCTGTCGATCAAGCGGGACATGGGCTCGGACAGACGGATCAGAATTGACGGGAAGTCGTACACGCCGCAGGAAATATCAGCCATGATTCTCCAGAAACTGCGCCGTGATGCGGAGAGCTATCTGGGTGAGAAAGTCGACAGGGCTGTGATTACGGTACCGGCCTACTTTACCGATGCGCAGCGGCAGGCGACAAAGGATGCCGGCAGGATTGCAGGCCTTGAGGTGTTGAGAATCATCAATGAGCCGACGGCTGCTGCGTTTGCCTATGGCCTTGACCATGGTCAGGCACAGAAGATTCTGGTGTATGACCTTGGCGGCGGAACTTTCGATGTCAGTCTGATTGAGATCGGCGACGGGGTTATCGAAGTGCTGGCAACCAGCGGTGACAACCATCTGGGCGGCGACGATTTCGATGAGCGCATTGTGGATTATGTGATTTCGGAATATAAAAAGAACGAAAAGGTGGACCTGCGCCGGGATACCGCAGCACTGCTTCGTGTCCGCGAGGCTGCTGAGAAGGCAAAGCGTGAGCTGTCCACTCAGCTGAAGACGGATATCGTTCTCCCGTTCCTGATGCAAGACAAAAACGGGACACACCATCTTGAGATGTCCATCACCAGGGCTATTTTTGATGAACTGACGCATGATCTGGTGGAACGGACATGCGGGCCTGTGAACCAGGTCATGACGGATGCCGCGCTGCAGATGAGCGCGCTTTCCCAGGTGCTGCTGGTAGGCGGAAGCACCCGGATTCCGGCTGTCCAGGAGATGGTTAAGCGGCTGACCGGGAAGATTCCGGCGAAGACGCTGAATCCGGATGAATGTGTTGCAATGGGGGCTGCACTGCAGGGTGAGAAGCTGTCTGCCGGTTCCGGCAACGGAATGGTTGTCTCCTCGGCAGCGCAGAATGTGATTCTCATGGATGTGACGCCGCTTTCTCTGTCCATTGAGACGGTTGGCGGCATTTCAACCAAGATCATTGACCGCAACACGACGATTCCGACCCGTCACTCACAGATCTTTACGACGGCGGCGCCTTTCCAGACCTCGGTGGATATTAAGGTGCTGCAGGGTGAACGTCATTTCGCGCGGGACAACAAGCTTTTGGGCAATTTCAGGTTGTCCGGTATCCGCCGTGCAATGGCGGGTGTACCGCAGATTGAGGTCACCTTTGAAATAGATGCGAACGGCATCGTCAAAGTGACGGCAAAGGATCTTGGAACAGGGAATCAGCAGGCGATTACCATCTCCTCGACAACCAATATGAGCGAGGATGAGATCCGCAGAGCCATGGAAGATGCCCGGCAATACGAGGCCTGGGACAGGGAGCGCAAGGAAGCACTTGAAACCAGGAATGAGGCGGAAAGCCTGGTCTTTGAGACCGAGCAGGCGCTATCAAAGGACAAGACCTGCGACAAGGAAACAAAAAAGCAGATCAAGGAACAGGTCAGCCACCTTCGCAAGGCGCTTGGAAAGACCAAGCCGGACAGTATCACCAAAACTGAGGCAGATGAGCTTGCCCGACTTTCCGAGCAGCTTAAGTCGGCAGCCTCAGCACTGCATCCTGAACCGTAAACGACTGAATCCGTCCGGCATTGCTGGACGGATTCTTCTTTGAATTTACAAGGGACGATGCACTGTAGAATAAGGAGCAGAAAATGCTGTATGACAGGGACATTCGGGAACCATTGTTTGACTTCCTGGAAACAAAATTTGGAAAGATCCGTATTCTTGAGGAGAAGCGTACGGGTCGAGCCAGAGCGGATGTCGTGATGGTCACGGAAACGGCGCTGCACGGAATAGAGATAAAGAGCGATGCAGACACGTATGCGCGGCTTGCCGGGCAGGTGAAATGGTATGATCGCTATTATGATGCCAACACCGTCGTCATCGGGGTCTCCCATGTCATGCACATTGAGGAGCATGTCCCGGCATGGTGGGGGATCATCACTGTGGAGGAGACGACTGACGGGCCGGACTTTTACATGGCCAGGGCACCAAAGCCGAACCCGAAGGTAGACCCGGTACTCAGGATGAGCATCCTCTGGCGGCCGGAACTTGTCATGCTGCAGGAGATGAACGGCATGCCCAGATACAGGGAGAAGAGCAAGGCATTCGTCGTTGACAAAATTCTTGAGTGCATCCCGCCGGAGACACTGAGCCGGCAGGTTAGTGAGATTCTTTTTGAACGGGACTATACGACAATAGAGGAGACCATCCTTGAATACCGCCTTGAACACGGATCGGGGCGGAGGAAGAGCAGGGGCCGGAAATCAAGACGGAAAAAATAAAGCAGAGGACACTGTCCTCTGCTGCATGGCATCTGCGCCTTATTTGTCGCTGCTGCCGGTTGAGATCGGGAGGTACGGGACAATCGTCCTGGCGAGCTTGGAGATCGGGATGGTCTGTAGGATGATATTGCCGGGTCCCGTGATTTTGGTGTAGAAGAATCCTTCGCCGCCGAACAGTCTGTTCTTGAATCCCTTCACATCCTCGATGTCCATGGTGCAGGTATCGTCTATCATGGCTACATGTCCGGCGGAGACGAGAATCTGTTCGCCGGCGCTCAGGGAGTATTCCATTGCTGAACCGTCTATTTCGAGGAAAGCAGTTCCGCTTCCGCTCAGCTTCTGCATGATAAAGCCTTCACCGGAGAAAAAGCCGGTAGAGAATTTCTTCTGCAGATATACGGACAGGTCAATGCCGCGCTCAGAGGCAAGGAAGGCAGACTTCTGGATGATTACGCCATGTCCGGGGCTGATTTCTACAGGACGGATGGAGCCTGGAAAGCTGGATGCGAACGCAATCGTGCCGCTGCCACCTCTTGCTGTGTAGATGTTCTGGAACGCATGCTCACCTGAAAACATGCGGCCAAACATTTTGCCGATTCCGCCGCCGCTGGTCGTTTCCATCTCCATGTTGGGACTCATCCAGCTCATGCCGCCGGACTCTGTGATCATGGACTCATCCTGCTCAAGATAGCAGGTGACAACTGGCAACTGATCTCCCTGAATTTCGTACTGCATAGAATGAATTCTCCTCCAGAAATGTGAATATTGCAAATCGCTGTGAGCGGCAGACGGCTAAAATCGGAAGCGCGAGGACTCACATGAATCCCTGCCCAACTGGTTTTCCTGCTGCCTCAAGTCTCTGCTGACCTGTATTCTACTGCTTTCTGTGATAATTCTCAACCGTTTTTCTGTGCTTTTCTGGATGCCTGAGGCGCATTACAGATCAATTTCCCGGCTGTCTGACGGCGGCAGGTCAAAAAAACTCTCGACAACCTCATGCCCGGTGATTATAATACCCGATGGCAATTTTATCGATTCGAGGCAGATTATGCGCATAAAAGGTCACAGAACACTGACGGTATATGAACGTTACATTATGATGACAGTCGGCATTCTTATTATGGCGGTTGGCGTCTATTTCTTTAAGTTTCCCAATAATTTCTCAACCGGCGGCGTAAGCGGCATGTCGATCATCCTTGGCCGCCTTTTCCCGGAGACGGTTCTTTCACCGAGCATGTTCATGCTGATCATCAATACACTGTTGCTTGTGGTCGGCTTTTTCTTCCTGGGACGCAGTTTTGCGTTCAGTACGGTTTACTGTTCCATGCTCCTTTCGCTCGCGACGGCCGGGATGGAGCGCATCTGGCCATTATCTCAGCCGCTGACGGATCAGCCAATGCTTGAGTTGTGCTTTGCGGTGCTGCTGCCCGCAGTGGGATCTGCGATTCTGTTCAATCTGGATGCATCAAGCGGTGGTACGGATATCATTGCGATGATCGTCAAAAAATACAGCAGCATGAATATCGGCTCCGCCCTGATGGTTGCTGATATCGCCATTACCCTTGCTGCACTGGTTTTCTTTGGCCCCAAGACAGGCCTGTATTCCATCCTGGGACTCCTGATGAAGTCGGCTCTGGTTGATGTTGTCATGGACAGTTTCAGAACCCGGAAGTGCTTCCAGATCATTACCTCAACACCGGATCCCATCGTCGACTACATCATCAAG
>JAFSZW010000289.1 GCA_017458865.1 Clostridia bacterium | reverse complement strand
TGCCAGCGCACTGCCGTAGTCCGGCCTGCAGCGCATCATGTCGTAGCGCATGATATTGTACAGCATGCCATCCGGGAGCACCGCAAGAGTACCCTCGATGGTGCCCGCGCTTTTGCCCTCCGCCGTGCCCGGCCAGGCAGGATTATAAGGCAGCGGCGGTGTAAAGCGCCAGGACAGAGGATCAAGCAGATCTGCCTCCGCGTCACAGGAAAACACCATGGCGGCATGCGTTCCGTGCGCCCAGCAGCCCCACTCGCAGGTGTTCCAGATCCGTCCCGCGTATTCCACCACAGGCTGCGGGTTCTTGTGGATGCCATCCTCTCCGCTGTGACACGCGCCGCGCCAGAGCACGACAGGCGGCGTAAACGTATAACCTCCGTCGTCCGAGGCGCCAATGAGCAGATCGCCGTACTCCGTGGACACGCCCAGCATGTAAAGCCTTCCTCTGTGCACAAAAAGCTTGCCCCAGAAGCAGGGAAACAGTTCGCATACGTAATGCCAGCTTTGCCCATCATCGTCGCTTCTGAAGATCATTGTAAGATTCTGGGGCGCGTTCGGCGCAAACATGTCCATGGATGCCAGCAGGTGTCCCTGCGGAGCACGCACCAATGAGGGTGAGCACAGATAACGGCCCGAAAAGGAATAAGCTTCGTCCTGCGGATGCAGATAGTTGACCGTCACTCCTTCCGCAATTTTATTTCCGCAGCGTGCCAGCCGGACCCGGCTTGTGCTGTCGCTGCAGGATACCTTCAGGCAGTAATCCCTGTCTGGCGCAAGGCAGGCAAAGGTATACTCACACGCCGGCGTCGTTCCGACAAATGCAAGTTCACCATCCGGCTCACCGATGTACAGACTGTACTCCTGCTCACCTCCTGCCGGCAGCCACTCAATGTGGATGCTGTCCTGCTCCGGCACAATACGGCTGATGTAAATGCCGCCAGTGTCCCGCAGCAGCGGCCGATAAGGGGAATACGACCATGCCATGTGCGGAATCATAACTGATCACCTGCTTCGGATCTGTCATAGATTCTGTACTTAACTTTTCCGTTGTTCCACGCAATATCCACGATCTTGCCGCCCCGCGCGCGCAAGCCCCTGACTGTCCCCCGCTTCCAGCTGGAAGGCAAAGCTGGAAGAATTCTGGGACTTCCATCGGCATTGACGCCCAGCAGCATCTCCGCAATGCCAGCGCAGGCGCCGAAGTTTCCGTCGATCTGGAACGGTGGATGCGCATCGAAGAGGTTGAGGTATGAACCGCCGCCGTTGGCATAATTCATGGCGGCTTCACCCTTTTTCCTGCCCTCAACGGTGCGCAGCTGGTTGTCGAGCAATTTGAGCGCATGGTCACCGTCGCGCAGGCGCGCCCAATGGCAGATGCGCCAGCCCATGGCCCAGCCTGTGCTCTCGTCGCCTCGCCTTTGCAGCGTCACGCAGCATGCCCGAGCCAGATCAGGTGTCTCCTCAGGCGTAATGAGGAAAGCCGGATGCAGAGCATACAGGTGCGAAATATGGCGGTGATGGATTTCACTTTCCTCAAAATTCTGATCCCACTCCAGCAGTTCGCCCTCGCTTCCGGTGGCAAAAGGCTTGAGCCGGGCAAGGATGTCTCGCGCTGCCTCTGTGAGTTCATCGTTTTCATCCAGCGTTTCTGCCGCCCTGATCAGGATCCCGAATACATCCAGCAGGATTGCCTGCGTCATGCCCGTAGTCTTGCTTACTGCCAGTCGCCGCCCGTCCAGCATATAGGTGTTTTCCGGAGAGGTCGAAGGTGCAAGGATCAGCATCCCGTCCGTATCCTCGGTCAGCACGGCACGGTAAAACTCAGCTGCCTTGCGTATGACAGGAAAGGCCGTTTCTTTCAAATAATCCTTATCCTGTGTAAACTCATAGACTTCCCAAAGATGCCGCACGAACCAGCCTGAAGACATGGGCCAGCAGGCAAACACCGCGCTGCCGGGTTTATTTGCGCCTACGGGCGTGCTCAGCCGCCAGATGTCCGTGTTATGATGGGAGGTGAAACCAGGCGCGCCGTAATATTCCCTGGCCGTGCGCTCACCGCTGATGCTCAGGTCCTTGATGAGGTCTATCAGCGGCTGCGCACATTCCTCTAGTCCCACCATGAGCGTAGGCCAATAGTTCATTTCAGTGTTGATGTTTATGGTGTAGTTGCAGTTCCAGGGCGGGGTGATGCTCCTGTTCCAGATGCCCTGCAGATTCATAGCCTGTGTGCCTTCCCGCGAGGCGGCGATGGTTAGATACCGCCCGTAATTGAAATACAGCGCGTAAAGTGCAGGATCACTCAGTCCATCTTCATGCCGGTACAGGCGCTCATCCGTGGGCAGATACTTTTCGTCTCCCCCACCCAGATCAAATTCCACACGATCATACAGGTCCCTGTAGTCAGCGATGTGCTCTTCTTCGAGAGCGTTATAACAGACTTTGGTCGCTTTGTCCAGATTTTCCTGACAGGGCTCGATATAATTTTTGCCTTCGAGCACAGGATGTTTGTTCCAGCCATTGTAGCTCGTGCGGACATCAAACAGCAGAATAGCGCTGTCTGCGCCGCTGACGCGTATGCCGCCGCAGTCGCGCCTTGCACTTCCGCCGAACAGGATCAGTCTGAGCTCGGCATAGTATCCCATTCCTTTATGTGCGTCATCGCTGCCATAAACGATCTTGCCGCGCGGGTCCTGCGGATCACCGTAGTGCCATTCATAAGTCGGGCAGTTTCCCTGAAGGGATATGCGGTCGTCCAGCATTGAAACCTGCGCATCCAAAGCCGGGCTCAGGCTCACAGTGAAATTGATCGCTGCACTGCGGGATGCCGTCAGTTTCAGTACCATCACCTGTGACGGC
>JAFSZW010000288.1 GCA_017458865.1 Clostridia bacterium | reverse complement strand
CAACGAGTTAGCAGAAGAACAAAACTAGCGTCCCGGCGTGTTTTTGCACACCGGGATGCAGCTTTAAGGGGGCGATTGAATGAACGATTTTCCGTCACGGGAAACGGTGGAGCGATACAAAAAGCAATACCCTGCCGGAACGACTGTGATGCTCGATGCAATGCCGGACGATCCGTATCCGGTTCCGGCTGGAACGCTTGGAACCGTTGAAGCTGTGGACGATGCCGGACAGGTACACATTCGCTGGCGCAATGGACGCTCATTGGCGGTGATTCCGGGGCATGACAGCTTTCATGTCATACAGCCCGATCCGAAAGTGCTGTTACAGCAGAAGATCGAGCAATGCCTGTCTGAGCGCATGGCAGTATGGCGTACCAAAACACCGGAACAACTCATCAGCATGGCAGATGTCATCAGTGCCGCAGCACTTACAGCAGAATATCTGAGCAAGGCGGTCAACGCTGAACAGGCAGAATATCTTTTGCATTTCAAGGATCCGCTGGAGATCGTCAGCACTTGCTGGCATGAAACGCACCTGACCGATGAGGTGTTCCAACAGGAGGAGTTTTCCATTTGCGTGGCGAATATCACGGAGGGTATATATGATGTTTCAGATTTTGAGCCGGAGGAAAGTCCGGATCTTCAAATGCCATGATGGAGGGGATGTAAATGAAACCGTATAACGCTTATGAACTGCCCTATGAAACAATGGAGATGCTCGGACAGACGGTGCTGTTCACGGATATGCGAGTAGACAGAACGACTGTTCCGGATGGGCTGCACGCCTATTCGCTCCGGCATGATGACGATTGTCAGGGCGATATTTGCGAGATCGCGCCGTCTATCATGGTGAACTTCTGGGGCACGATCCTGTGCCGTGAGGAAATTCCCCTCACCGATAACGGCAGACGATATGTCGATGAAAATGACTACACCTACACCGGGGATTCCATGAGCATTGAGGAATACATGGAACAGAACACCGGTCAGAGCGAGGAAATGGAGGTGAATCTATCATGAGTGTCAAGAAGATCGAAGCGGAAAAGCTCTGCACGATGCGTGGCAAGGAGGCACTGATTCTCCGGGGCTGCGGCGGTGATTTGCAGGAGTGGGTGGACGGTATCAACGACATGCTCACCAAAGAAAGCATCCTGCGAAATGGCAGCGCAATCAAGGACTGTTCCGCTTTTGAATATGACGGACTGACGTGTCTGGTGTTCCCATTTGATGGCGCAGACCTCGATGTCGGCAGACTGGCGATGTGGCGGTTGGCTACAGTTGAACAATTCCACGGCATCTGGCTGTCCGATTTTGTGGACAACTATCTCGGCGGGTTCGCGTCTGAGAAACAGATCAGAGAGCAGAAAAAGCCGGATTGTCCGCTGATCGGGCAGGACAGCAACGTGTTCAACCTGATCGGCATTGCCTCGCAGACGCTGCGCCATGCCGGGATGTCGGAGCAAGCCAATGAAATGAGCAGCCGCATCCAGACCGAAGCGCACAGCTACGATGAGGCGCTGGGTATCATCATGGAGTATGTCAAAGTGACATCGGTCAATGATGCGCCGGAGGAAGAAATGGACTTGGAGGTGCAGTGATGCCGAACCATGTACAGAATCACATCAAGATCAGCGGTGATCCGCAGTGTGTTCGTGCGTTTTTGGAGAAGGTTCAGAATGACGAGTACGGTATCGGTACGCTCGATTTTCAGAAGATCATTCCCATGCCGGAGGATGAAAGTGATCCCTATCATTGGCATATCCATCACTGGGGTACCAAGTGGAATGCCTACGACTACTATGAGGGCGAGAATTATAGCCAGTCCGAAACGCTGGATTTTCTGACGGCATGGAGTGCGCCGCATCCCATTCTGGAGAAGCTGGCAGAACTGTTCCCGGAGCTTGCATTTGTCCATGAATGGGCAGATGAGGATCTTGGCATGAACTGCGGCAGATATAGCTATGAGAACGGCGAACGGACTGAGGAATATGTCCCGGAAAATGACCGGGAATCACTGGAATTTGCCTGTTCCGTATGGGACAGCACACCGCAGGAAATGGGCTTTGTGTTTGATGAGAATACGCAGTCCTATCACTATGAGGAAACAACGGAAGAACAACTGCCAAGTGCAACGTAAGGAGGACGCTTATGCACAGGAACCGCAACCAACTCCGGGAGGGTTTCTGCCTCACCGGAGACAGTATCCCCGATCTGCTTCGTCAGGCGAAAATTGTGCTGTCAGCAAGGCAGTACAAGGAACTGCGCCGTAAGGTCAACCAGACGGTCGGGTATGCAGAGCAGAGAGGGTTGATCTTTGCAAGCATTCAATCGAAAATGAAGAACCGAGGTGAGAGCCGTCAGGATGCGTGACGTTCCCTCCTGCCGCAGTTTTGGCGGCAGATGGGAGGTAAATGGATAGTTTTATGACATGGGTGGGCGGCAAGAAATCTCTTCGGGAGGAAGTTGTCGCACGTTTCCCATTGGACTATGAAAGGTACATTGAAGTGTTCGGCGGGGCGGGCTGGGTACTGTTTTACAAGCAGCCGCAGAGCTTTGAGGTCTACAATGACTACAACAATAATCTGGTCAATCTGTTTCGCTGTGTTCGGGATAACCCGAACAAGCTGAAATATAAGCTGCGCTATTATCTGGATGCCCGTGAGGATTACCGCTGGCTGGTGGAGCTTCATAAACGTGGTCTGTTT
>JAFSZW010000287.1 GCA_017458865.1 Clostridia bacterium | reverse complement strand
GGTCAGAATCCCCACCGTGGATGCGACGATGCCGCACATGGCAATGAGCACCATCAGGTATCTGCCCCTGATTTTAAGAAGTGTCTGCATATCTTTTCCTCACTCTCAGCCAGGACGCGCATCAGACCTGTGCTGAATGCGTCCGCTATTCGTCCGTCTGAGAGCATTTTATCAGAGAACTGTGTATTCCACAATAGCGCCGGGCCTGAGTCACCATGAATCGTTCCATTTGCTGAAAAAGGCTATTATGTCTACGACTTCCAGCTGCCCATGCTGCTGCTCAACGCAATCTTCACCGGCGAGACCCGTTATGTGAAGAACTGGCTCAAGATCTGTTCACCCCATCAGTTTACGACACTTGATACACATGACGGCATAGACGTCGTCGATGTGCGGTACCTCATGACGGATGATGAGGTGCAGGACACCAAGATGAAGGTATATGAGCTGAACCCGAGCGCAGCAAAGATCTTCACCGAGCTCCGCGGCCCACTCGACAAGCGGTTCAATACCTACCAGATCAACTGTTCCTACTACTCAGCCATGGGCGAGAATGATGCAGCCTATCTGCTGGCCCGTGCCGTCCAGATCTTCGCGCCCGGCATTCCCCAGATCTACTATCAGGGACTGTTCGCGGGAACCAACGACTTTGACCTGTTTGAGAAAACCGGGCAGCCGCGCGATGTGAACCGCCGGTTCTATACTGTTGAGGATGTCCGGCAGGAAGTGGAGCGTCCGGTTGTCAAAACGCTGCTCGACATGATGCGGCTGCGCAATACCCATCCTGCCTTTGACGGGAACTGCATCCAGAAACCGTGCGGCGAGCATGAGCTGATCATCCGCCGCGAAAACGGTGAACACTGGGCTGAGCTGTACGCCGATTTCAAAACCTGTCAGTATACGATCTCCTGCTCCTGATGTTACCCGGCCGACACTGCCCCCGGCACTGCCAGAGGCAGCGGCACCGTTTCCAAAACCAACAGATCCCAAGCCAATCCTGAGGAGGATAAGATATGGATGCCAACTACCATACGCATACCTGGCGCTGCCATCATGCAACAGGACTCGAGCGTGAATACGTAGAAAACGCCATCGCCGGCGGTCTCAAAATTCTGGGCTTTTCGGACCATACTCCCATGCCATATGATGGCGGTTATGTCAGTTCGTCAAAGATGACCATGGATCAGCTCAGGGGATATGTCGATACGCTGACCGCACTGCGCGAGGAATATCGCCGCGATATCGAGATTCACATCGGCCTTGAGGTCGAGTACTACCCCAAGTATTTTAATGCACTGAGAGCTTTTGTCGGGGACTATGAGATTGAGTACTGTCTCCTGGGTCAGCACCATCTGGGAAACAAAATCGGCGATGTGTTTTCAGGCAATCCAACAGACAACCCGGATCACCTGATCCGCTACTGCCTGCAATGCATGGAAGCGATAGAGACCGGCTGCTTTACGTATCTTGCGCATCCTGACCTGATCTACTTTACCGGGGATGATGCGCTATACAGCGTCTGGATGCGGAAGCTGTGCGAATGTGCATTGGCGCATGATATGCCACTTGAGATCAACCTTCTCGGTCTCCAGGGGCACCGGAATTACCCAAAGGAATCCTTCTGGCAGATCGCGGGCGAGGTGGGCAACACGGCCATTTTCGGCAGTGACGCGCATCATGCGCACAATGTCTGGCGCCCTGATACCGTTGAGGTCGCAAACGACCTGGCGAGTCGATACAATATCAGGGTCATCGACCGCGTTCCATTTCGTGATTTCAGACTGTGATCCAATTCCGGCACTTGGCAGGCAATCGTGCAGTGTTCCGGCCGAATACAAAAAGAGCTGTCCGGCGCAATGAACGCGTCTGACAG
>JAFSZW010000286.1 GCA_017458865.1 Clostridia bacterium | reverse complement strand
CTTCACCGGCGAAAACGGCTCCGGGAAGAGCACCATGCTTGAGGCAATCGCTGTTGCATACGGGTTCAATCCGGAGGGCGGCACGAAGAATTACCGCTTTTCAACATATGATTCGCACTCTGAGCTGGGCAGCGCCATGTCTCTGATCTGCTCACCCGGCGGCCGCGGCTGGGGATACTTCTTTCGCGCGGAGAGCTTTTACAATGTCGCGACGATGGAGGAGGAATACAGCCGGGACGCCAGGATTCAGGCAAATTATCACAAGCGGTCCCACGGGGAGAGCTTCCTTGAGATGGCTCAGCTGAACATGCTGGAGCATGGCTTTTACCTGCTGGATGAGCCCGAGGCAGCGCTGTCACCGCAGCGCCAGCTCACACTGCTCGCGGAGATCCGGAGCAGTGTGCTTGAGGGGTCCCAGTTCATCATCGCGACGCATTCGCCGATCCTGCTTGGCTATCCGGATGCACAGCTGCTCAGCTTTGATGACGACCGGATCCATCCCATTGATTACGAGGATACGGAAAGCGTCCGCATTATGCGCATGTTTCTGCAGGACAGGGGACGTCTGCTGCACGCCCTGTTTGAAAACCAGGACTGAACATACAACCCGCCTCATTGCACAGGAATCTGCGCAGTATTTGACATGTTCATACCGGTGCCGGTCACCCGGGCTTTATACGGCTGCCGGGATTTGACAGGATTACCGACTGAGCAGTGCTGGCAGGAAGACGGCATTCAGTTCATCTGCGAGCGCCAGATTCCCGGCACGGTTCAGATGCACACCGTCATCACAGTACCACTCAGGATGGTTCTTTGTATAGTCACGGATGTCTATGGGCAGTAACCCCATCTTGAGGGCACAGGCCCGTTCGATTTCGACAATCTCATCGACAATCTTTGCGCGTATGTCTGTTTTTTGGCCGTTTTTGGCCTGCTGGACAGCTGGTGGAAGAAGCACCAGACATTGATCTGTCACGCTGAGAACGGACCGGAGGAGTGCCTTAAAATCATCCTCAAATTGCATCGCATGCCATTCACCGAGCTTTGAATCGTTTGTGCCGATCATCAGGATGACGGTTGCATCCGTCTGTTTCCTAAAATGCTCAAACTGGCGGCTTTTCGTGAGGCAGGATTTGCCTGCTGCGCGGATAACGGCATCCTTTACACCGTAATTGAGCACCTGCCACTGCGCCCCCAGATGGACATTGAGGAGGTATGGCCAGGCAAATGCGCGGCGCTCCCGCAGGACGCCGACGCCGTAAGTCAGGCCATCTCCGATGCAGTACAGATGCCGCTTGTCCGGCAGAGGCATCTCAAGATCATCCTTGATGCGTCTGGCATAGACAAACCCGAAATAAAAGGCATTGAGGATGACGCAGAGAATTACGAGAAGCCAGAAAATCAACATAGAATACCTCTCAAATACTGTTTGACAGACCACAGAAAAGCGAATACAATGAACGGGCACTGCGGAGCGCACCTGATGGCCAATCTGGGCAGGCAAAAGCCCCTGATAAAGGCTGCAGTCAGGGAATCCGCACACAATATGTCCGGCTGCGGCTGCACCGGACCAATCATACCATATTATCGGAGGACAGGACAATGGCTGAGGAAATCAAGAACAAGTATGCCGGCACAAAGACGGAAAAGAACCTTTGGGAAGCATTTGCCGGTGAATCCATGGCAAGGAATAAGTATACCTACTTTGCCTCTGCTGCAAAGAAAGCTGGATATGAGCAGATCGCTGCCAT
>JAFSZW010000285.1 GCA_017458865.1 Clostridia bacterium | reverse complement strand
TGGTCAGGGTTGTCCCGCCCAATACGCCCGGCGCAAAAGAGGCAATACTTTCCTACAGGCGGCTTGCTTCGGAAAAAGAATGTTCGCTGCTTCGCATCCATCTGCACACCGGACGGAGCCACCAGATCCGGGTACAGCTCAGTAACGATGGCTTGCCGATCTGGGGGGATGCCAGGTACGGTAATGGCAGACCGGGCGAGCAGATCGCGCTGTGGGGAACCTATCTGACGCTTGAGCATCCTACGCTGAAAAAGGAAATGCATTTTTATGCGCCCCCGCCGGATGAACTGCCATGGAGAGGCTTTCGATCGTATATAAAAGATGACGAACAGACCTGATGCGGTGCCGGCAGCCAGGTGATAATGCGGGGGCAGGAACAGGCATCTGAGCAGGTCATCAGGTAGGACTGGAAAACCATGTGGGTGCTTGTACTTATATCGGGATGATGGCACTTGCAGCTGACGGTTCGAGATAGATACGTCCGGGTATCCCGGGGAGGAAAATGCATTGAAACGTACATTCATGATTGCCATACTTTTGTGCCTGTTTGCGCTTGCAGCGTTCGCTGAAACAGCGGACGGCGCGCCTGCACCGGAGATTGGCGATGTGGTATGCGGGTTTCGGCTGACGGCGATAGATGAGATAGAACTGTTCCAGTCTGTGATGTATACGTATGAGCATGAGAAGACGGGCGCACAGCTGTGCTATCTGGCCAATGATGATATCAGGCGCAGCTTTTCCATAGGCTTTCATACACCGGTGATGTCGGACAAGGGCATCCCTCACGTCTTTGAACATGCGGCGCTTGGCGGTTCCAGGAAATACCCGGATCCCAATCTCGTCATGTCAATGGGATTCGGCACCTATTCCACGATGCTCAATGCGTATACTGACTCTACCTATACGGCTTTTGAGACTGCCTCGCTCTCTGAGGAGCAGCTGCTGATGAACATGGATGTATATCTCGATGGGGTCTTCCATCCTCTGGTTGTTGAGGACGAGCATGCCATGATGCGGGAAGCATACCGGTATGAGCTGACGGACAGAGAGGCGCCGATTTCACTGCAGGGCATCGTGTATGCCGAAATGGAAGGTGCGCTGACGCAGGAGCAGATGGCCTATGCGTACATGAGCCGGCTCATGTATCCAGGCAGCAGTGTGGGCTCCCTTTCAGGTGGCCTGCCGTCCCTGATCCCTGAGATTACATACCAGGAACTGTGCGACTTTCATGCAAAGTATTACACGCCGGCCAATTCGCTTACGGTGCTTTATGGCAGCCTCGATATTGAGCGGGCGCTGAGACTCATAGACGAGGGGTATTTCTCTCACTATGACAGGACGCCGGCCGACCTCACGGACGTTGGCTACCGACCGCTTGAGGGCGATGTAACCGGCAGAATTACCTTTCCGGCAAGTGCGGGCACTGAGCCGGAAACGGTGATGTATTACGCGATTCCCATTGGCGAACTGACAACGGCCGAGGAATACATTCTGGCGGTGTGCCTCAGCATTCTTGAGTGGCCGCAGCATTATATGAATGAACAGATGGCTCAGGAATTTCCGAACTGTTCCTGGGCGGTGAGCAGTGGCAGCAACAAAGAAGGCGTGTCCATTCTGTTTTACGCGAATGGCATTGAGGCGGACAGGGCGGAACAATTCCGGGCAATCTGTGATGAGGCGCTTGAGCAGATGCGTGTGAACGGATTTGACCCTGCGGATGTCCGGGTTTATGCGGACAGTGCGCGGTATGTGAATGCGTTCAGCAGCGAGGATATGGACGGCGTACTCATTGCCGAGGGTCTTTTTGACTGCTGGGATTCACGGGGGGATGTTCGTGCTCTCCTGGAGGCGTATGATCTCATGGCCCACCTGACGGTGCTTGAAAATGATAACAAATGCGACACGGTTTTCAGAAAGGCGCTTGAGCAGGCTTATGGACATGTCCTGGTGATTTCCGTAAGCAAGCCGGGCGAAGCTGAGCGGCAGAAAGCTGAATTTGATCAGCGACTGGCTGACATGAAAGCGGGCATGACGGATGAGGAGCTGGATGCGCTGATCGCCAGGACTGAGGATTACGACGCCTGGCTCCAGGCGGCATGTGAGCACTCCATGCTCAATCAGGTTACGGCAATCACGGTTGAGAATCTGCCAGAGGAAGATGTGCGGGCATATGCCAGCGTGGAAGAGGCAGAGGGGCTCACGACGATCTCATCTGTCCACAGACATACGGACCTGATTGCCAGCAATCTGATTCTGGATGCGTCCAGCGTGCCGGTGGAATACCTGCTGCCGATGCGGATATTCTGTCTGCTGGCCATCCAGCTGGATACAGAAAGCCGTGACAGGGTCACGCTGAGCCGCGACTGTGAACGCGTTGCGAACAGTCTGTGGCTGAGGATGAACACGCTAGAAAACAAGGCAGACGGTTCCTGGATACCGGTCTTTGAGATTACCTGGAATACATTCACTGACCTGGCTGCCGAATCCGTCGACCTGATAGATGATATCCTGCTGGGCACCTCCGTGGAGGACATTGAGTATATCCGCAGCATCATCGCCTCGGACGTCATGGACCGGCGGACGAATTACACGGATGCCATGCCGTATTCAATCGCCGTTCAGGAAGCAGGCAGACAGAAGGATCCCCAGATGGCGTACAAGCTGCTTTACGGCGGCTATAACCTCATAGAGTATGAGGAGCGCCTGGCAGGCATGGATGACGCATCGCTGCGCAGCGAGCTGCAGAAGGCAAAGGAAGCACTCTCGTATGTGCTCCACAGTGATCATGCTATTCTGACCGTATCCGGTGAGCGGGACTCGATTCGCATGATGCAGTCGCTGGTCCGGGAGCGCCTTTCAAAGTTTGAACCCATGGGTGAGCCGATTGCGTATGCGGATGTGCTGGCGAATGAAACAGGCAATACCGCCTTTACCATTGATACGAATGTGTCCTACAATCTCGAGTACATGAGCATGGACCAGCTGGGCATTAATTATACGGGCGCGCTCAGCGCGTTTATCAACCTGGCAGAGGATCAGG
>JAFSZW010000284.1 GCA_017458865.1 Clostridia bacterium | reverse complement strand
CTGTCCTCCGGGACAGCCAGACTGCCGGAACTGCTGAGCGCAGGCGTTCCCGTAGGTCTTGCGGTGGACGGTTCCGCGTCCCAGGACGGCTCAAATCTCCTTGAGGAAGTGCGGGTGGCGTATCTCCTGCACAGGCTCAAATGGAGCCGTCTGGCACCCTCAGGTTACGACATTCTGAAACTGGCCCCGCGCGGCAGTGCAAGAATTCTGGGCAGGGAGGATATCGGGCAGATCGCTACGGGTAAATGCGCTGACCTGTTCCTGATAGACAGCAGACGGCTGGAACTGACAGGCGCACTCTTTGATCCAAAGAATGTCCTTGGTACGGTTGGTTTCCGCCAGCCTGTTGATTACACGATGGTGAACGGCCTGTTTACTGTCCGCAAAGGCCGTCTCTGCAGCATTGATGAACAGAAACTGGCAGATGAAGCGGAGAAGGTCTGTCGGGCATATCTGCGCAAAGGGCAGCAGGTCTGATCTTTTGCAGCCCTGACTTGCAGCTCTTCAGATAGGTTCCGGCACACGCATGTCTGCTTTGCTGCGCCGGAAAATGGACGGGTTGAGATGTGCCGCAGTCTGATCTTTGCAGGTACTTTGGGATTATCCGGATTCTGCGGGATCCAACAGAGGGGGAATAAGATGCCTTCTTTTACACAGGCAGGATACAAGGTAAGGGAAGAAAAGCGGACGGTTAAGCGGAAACCGGCACCGAAGAACCGGAAACCGTCCGGGAAAAAGAAGAAGAAAGGTCCGGGAAAGGCTGCGGTTATTTCCGTATGCGTCTTTCTTGCGGCTGCACTGCTTTCTGCTGCTGTTATTTATCTGTATATGGAGACGCGCAGCTACGCAGGCACCTTCCTGCCTGGCATTTTCCTTGACGGTGAACCGCTTGTCGGGATGACCTATGAACAGGCGGTGGCCAAACTCAAGACGCTTGAGCTTAAGAATCTGAGTGAATTCACGTACACTGTAGAGTGTGAGGAGGATGCCTATACTTTGACGGCTGAGGACCTCAACCTGTCCTATGATACGGATGCTTCACTGAACGAGCTGTACGCGATAGGGCGGGAGGATAATCTGCTCAGGCGGTTTCTGACTATCCAGAAACTCAAGGTATCGCCTGTACTGGCACAGCCTGAGATGCATTATGATCTGCAGCCTGTCCGGGATCTTCTGTCCCAGATACAGGAGGAGTTTTCAAGCGATCCTGTCAACGCGACGGTATCCTTTGACATCTCGAGCAGCACGCCTTTTGTCTATACGGAGGAAATCCAGGGCATGAAGGTCAATGTCTCACAGGCAAGGGATGAGATAGAGAGGAGTATAAAGTCGGGGACCCCGGGTGTAACGGTCATAGAGCCCATTCTGATTCCGCCGGAGATTACAGCTGCCGAGCTGGAGGAGAATCTGCAGATTCTCAGCCGGCTTACTGTCCCCCTGGGAGAGGATGCGGCGGCTGCCGAGAATGCAGAGATGGGGCTGCTCCAGATGAGCGGCCGCAGAATCGAGCCAGGCTCGACGCTTTCATTCAATGAGACGGTCGGGACACGGACGGAGGAGCATGGTTACATCTATGCAAAAGAGGATGCATACGGCATAGGTGTTTCGGGCATCGGCGGCGGCATCTGCATGGCAAGTTCCCTGCTTTATCAGGGCGCGCTTATGGCCGGTCTTGAGATCAGGGAACGCAATCCGGCTGCAGCGCTGGTTTCGTTCTGCACACTCGGTGAGGAGGCAACAGTTTCAGATCAGGGCCTTGATCTGATTATCGGGAATCCAACCGATTATCCGGTCTTTATCCGCTGCCGTGTTTATGTGGAGAACGATATCAAAGTAGCCTGCCTTGAGTATTTCGGACAGAGACAGGCCGGCAGTGTACAGATTCTCCATGAGACTGAGCCACTTCCGGCATCGACGGAACCGGTGTATCTGCTGGATAAAACCGGGACCTATGCTGTCTACAATGATGAATTTGTGCTGCGCAACGAGCAGATGGACGGAGCTGTTGTGACAACTTACCGGGTAAGACTGGATGAACAGCAGAATGAGGTAAGCCGGGAAACGGTATCGACAGATCGTTATGAACCAGTGCCGACCTGTTACTGGATCGGCAGTCAGATACGATAACGGCACTGGCAGGCTATGAGCAGACGCGGATGCTGAGCTGTAGCCGGCAGGTGTGAAACGGCATGACTGACATGTCAGCCCTGCCGTTTCCTCGGCGAGATGTGTTATGCGCCTGTTGGATGAACCGTCAATATGGGATAAGGAGAGGATGCGCATGAATCAGAACAAACGAAACTGGGTTGCAGCATTTCTGTTGATCAGCATGTTTTTTATGTCGGCGGTCTATGCTACGCAGGGTGCACTTCTGTCGTCGATGATTGATGCTTTCAGTCTTACAGGAATCAATCAGGGAACTGCAAACTCCGTCACATTTACGGGCAGCATCATCGCACTGATCACGGCATTTTCCCTTCAGGGCAGGTTTCGCAAACGCTTCATCCTTGTTGTTTCCATGCTGATCAGTGTTGTCGGTCTGGTATTCCTCTGGGGAGCACCAAGCTATGCGCTGTATGTGGCTACGTGGGCAGCCATTGGATTTGGCCTCGGCCTTATGGATACCGTGCTTTCTGCCTGTATGGCAGATCTTTACACCGGCGATACGGGGACACTCATGATGTGCATGCTCCATACGGCGTTTGGACTCAGCAGCGTTCTGATGCCCATGGCATACAACGCCATGATGGCGCACGGGATCTCATGGAAACAGATATACCTGATTGTGGGCTTTTTCGGGAGCACGTTTCTGCTGGTGTCGACAATCATTAAGACAAAGAAGCAGATACGGGACGTGGAGGTGCTCACACCCGAATCACATGAGATAAAGGCGATTGCTGAGAGTATCAGCAGGGATCATCTGATTGGACTGGTAGCGGCGATGTTCTTCCAGGGCGTTTATCTGTCGGGACTGAACACTTGGATCAACCGATACGCGGATACACTTTCAGTGCTTTCAATCCCGGCGCAGTCCTGTCTGTTTTTCGGCGTCATGGTCTCAAGGATGATCATGCCATTCCTGCCGATTAAGGCGGACAGATATGTCAAACTGGGCGCTGCCCTGGGTGCCGTGGTTCTGGCAGCAGGTCTGCTGACGCACAATGGACTCATACTGCGCATTGCACTGGCAGTTGGCGGTTTCCTGGCCGGTGCCATGATTCCCTGCATGCTGAGCATCGGGTGCGAACGGAACAGAAAGAATACGCTCCTGGTGACAACGGCGATGATGCTGGCACTCTACCTCGGACAGTGCATCTCTTCACCGCTTATTGGGATACTGGAGTCATCTGTGGGTCTTGAGGCGGGGATTTACCTGTGCGTGATCTGCATGCTGGCGTGCAGCCTCTGCAACTGGCCGAATCAGTCTGATGCACGGACTGGAAGATAGCACATTTGCATATGAGAAACAGCCGACAACTTCACTGTATTATCTGCAGATGAACCATAACCATGGAACTGGAATAGAAAGCGGGACGATCATGCCAGAACACAGGGAACTGACAGAGCCTTTTCAGGTTTCGGCAAAGACATTTGAAATGATGGACAGTACAGTTAAGCATCTGAGGATTAGAATAGTATCTGACGCAATTGACCTTTCTGAATTCTCTGATGAGCATTGCCATTCATTTGGGAATCTCCCAAATGAAGATTGTGAGATGATCTGAGAACGAAACATCACGCAGGTTTGGCGAAGATGATGGAGCATGTTTCCCTGAAATTTTTACGCCAAGATTATACGATGATTGTATAAT
>JAFSZW010000283.1 GCA_017458865.1 Clostridia bacterium | reverse complement strand
GGGAAAAAGCAAACGAACAGTGCATACCTGAACAGGTTCCGCTCCGGTTTGATTTTGCCGCCGGACACATCAAACAGATAGCCGGCCGCCTGAAATGTATAAAACGAGATGCCCAGCGGTAGAAGGAACCCTAGCGGCGACACGCCGACGAGCCCCAGCACCTGATCCGCGTACTTGAAAATGCCGAGCATCAGGAAATCAAGCACGAGCGTTCCGCCCACCACCAGGTTCTTCCTGTGTCTCACCTGGTTGCGATGCGCTTTCTGTTCCGCCTGC
This sequence comes from Clostridia bacterium, assembly GCA_017458865.1. GTDB lineage: Bacteria > Bacillota > Clostridia > Christensenellales > Aristaeellaceae > Ventricola. The sequence goes on along the minus strand of JAFSZW010000283.1, from coordinate 9,439 downwards.
GAGAGCGTCTGCCGCTGTTCCTTTGTCAGTTTCCCTTTCTGCCCAATGCGGTCAATCCACATGGATGCACCCCACGTAGAAAGGGTGGCAATCAGGATAAACGGCAGCCCGACCAGCGAGCGGACGCTGTAAAAGCCAAGGCTCACCAGCAAAAGCAGAATCCACCGGTACTGCCGCGGCACAAGCCGGTTAAGCAGCGCAGCACCCATGCCAAAGGCGGTCAGCTGAAACAGTTTCATACCTTCACTCAATTCCTAATCAGATTCTAAATCGGCAGCCCACAGGGCTAACCCCTGAAGCTGAGCACGAGGGCCTCATACGGACGCATCCGCCCGTCAAACGGCCTTAATGGATAGTTGCATAGCAGCGTTTCCGCGCGCTGTGCTGCAAGGCCCTTTGGCAATTTCACTTTCTGTTCCCGGGCACTGAAGGAGCAGATAATGATAATACGTTCCTGCTCCGTATACCGCTCATACATGTAGATCCGTCCGTTCCACGGATGATGCTCGCGATAGGCGCCCCAAAGGAGTGTCTCATTGCCCTTCCGCAGCGCAAGACAGGCACGGTAGAAATTCAGAATGCTGTCCTTGTCCGCCACCTCAGTCTCTGCGTTGACTGTCTCATAGTTCGGGTTAATCGTAAACCAGGGCGTTCCCGAGGTAAAGCCTGCGTTCTGGCCTGCCGTCCACTGGACAGGCGTTCTGGCTGAATCGCGGCTTGATACATAGATGACGCGCATCCGTTTCTCTTCGCTCAGGAATCTGAGCAGTGAATGGTACGCATTCTTTGAAACCACGTCCAGATACTGGTCAATTGAGGGCAGCCTGATGTTGGTCATGCCGATCTCCTGTCCCTGATAGAGAAACGGCGTGCCGCGCTGGAAGATATAGGATGCTGCCAGCATGCTGCCGGATTCCCGCCAGTACTGCTCGCTGCCGTAGCGGCTGAGCACACGCGGATGATCATGGTTCTCAAGGTACAGCGCGTTCCAGCCCTGATCCCCAAGCACGCGCTGCCACTTTGAAAATGCGCGTTTCAGTTTTCTCAGCATGAACCGATGATGGACATACTCGGTCATGAAACAGTCCGCCATGGTGGTATCAAACTGGATGATCATGTCAAGCACGCGGTTCTCGCCGCCGACATAGTCAAGCGCATGACTGACACTGGTATACGGCATCTCACCGATCTGAATGGCGCCGTACTCGAGCACCACATCCCGAAACTCCCGCAGATACCGTTTGAGGTTCGGCCCTTCCTTATAATAAGGCAGCCCATTGACAGCCGGGATGAATGGCAGACCGTTTGGCAACTGGTCATGCTTTGAGATGTAGTTGATGACATCCTCCCGGAATCCGTCCACCCCCATATCAAGCCAGAAGCGCATGATTCCCTTGATCTCCTCCCGGACCCTGGGATTATCCATATTGAGGTCCGGCTGCTTCTTGGCAAAGACATGCAGGTAAAACTGCCTGCGCTGTTCATTGAACTCCCAGGCAAGGCCTTCAAACTGGCTGTACCAGTTGTTCGGCGGCAGCCTGGTTTCACCCTTGAACCGGGGGTTGCGCCAGATATAGTAATCGCTGTAGGGATTGTCCGTCCCCTTGCAGCTTTCAATAAACCAGGGATGCTCATCCGATGTATGGTTAATGACCAGATCCAGCAGCACCTTGAGCCCCAGTGCATGTGCCTTGTCGAGCACCTTTTTGAACTGGTCCAGTGTGCCGAAGTCCGGATGGATGTTTTTGTAGTCCGTTATGTCATATCCGAAATCCGCATTCGGCGATGGATAGATCGGGCTGAACCAGATGCCGTCCACACCAAGGGATTTGATATACTCAAGCTTGTCATATACCCCGTACAGATCCCCGATGCCGTCACCGTTTCCGTCACAAAAGCTTCGTGTCCAGATCTGGTAAAACGACATCCTGCGAAAATCAAACTGTTCCACAAAACGTCATCCCTTTATCTGCTCATCCATTTTAAACCGTTCAGGTGTCAGCGCATCCTTGAGCGCCTCAATCTTTTCCGGATTCGGGCGCAGTGATTCCTTCAGCGCCTCTATCTTTTCCGGATACGGACGCAGCGATTCCTTAATCGCCTCTATCTTTTCCGAGCCGGGAATCAGCGATCCCTTCAGCGCTTCGACCCTGCTCTCCACGATCGTATCAAGACGCCGCCCGACATTTTCCTCCGCCTCATGGAGATACTCCATCATGCCGCCCGGTGTCACGCGGAAATCATTGAAGAATTCATGCCCCAGCTGCCGGACCTTTTCCCACTGGAGCATTCCCCTGGCGGTAGCAGCCACCAGGTAATCTGTCGCCGTTGTCTTCTGTTCAAGCGCACCGCTGCGTTTTTTATCAAGAATCACATTGTAGCGGTCATAAGCCCTGCCAACACACTCACGCCAGGACAGATAGATCTCATCCATGGCATGCTGGCCGACCTCATGCAGATGCGGCAGATCCCCTGCAATGTCCATGAGCATGGCAGCCATGGAACTCGAGTTTTCCTCAATCAGGAAACCATTCCGGCCATCTGTGATGCCCTCTGCCGCACAGGACCCCCGGACCAGTACACTTGCAAGTCCGCAGGCCGCTGCCTCACGGACCACAAGACCATTGGTGTCAAAGGTGGATGGAAACAGGAAGAGATCCGCACGGGTGTTAAAGGCGCGCAGGACATTGCGGTCATACACAGGACCGGTGAAAATCACCTTTCCCGGAGCATCCGCATCCATGAGGCCCAGTGACTGCGCCTGCATCTTGAGCAGTTCCTCATCCGGGCCCTTGCCGATAAAGACCATTCTGAATGCCATGCCCTGATCGGAAAGCCGCTTCATGGCATCCAGTATGATGGGCAGACCCTTGTAATTGATGAGACGGCCCACATACAGGAACATGGGAATGCCCTCCGGCAGGTCCAGCCCCTTAACAGCCTCTGCAACCTGCTCATCCGACACGCGGCCGCGCTCAAAATCAACACCGTTGTTCATGACCAGGTAGTTACCCTCAAACCCCAGCGCTTTGAGGCTCTCGCCCGCACCCTTGCTGACGACCCAGACATCATCACAGGCCTCTATGTTTCCCACCATTGCCCGGATGCTCTCCCGCGCCAGCGGCTGAATCTTTACCGCGCGCTCTATGTCAATATCATACTTGGTATGATAGGTGAAGATCAGAGGCACATCTATTGTATCCCGCAGAATGCGGGCAATGATCGTTGCGGTCGCCGGGCAGTGTGAGTGAAGGATATCCGGCCTGAAAGCAGCCAGTTCAGCAATCTTTTTCTCCGAGAACGGATTGCCCGTCCGGTATCCGTTTGTTATGGACGTTGTATCAAAGCTCTGATATGGCACAACCTTGTACGGATAACTGCTGTAATCTGCATTCGGATATTCCGGTGTGCCTACCACAATCTCGGCACCATAATCCGACATCAGGTATTTGGCATAGTTCGTCATCACGTTTACGACACCGTCAATGACGGGCGGAAACGAATCATTCAGTAAACAGACTTTCATGTTTTTCCTTTCCCCCGGCACATATCTGTGCCATCTGGGAATCCCGACACTTTTCATGGGGCAAAGCACCTTCCCGCTGCCTTGCAGCACAGCATCTGCCGCCCTCTCCCGCCAAAGCGGATTGTCAGGTTTCCCGTGACGATATTGTACCATAGTCGTATGGAAAAATCCATGTCAGAGACAGCATTCATTCCGTTCAGGGCCGTTGTTTATGCGGCGAAATATCCCCATCTGAAAAAGGAGCTGCCGAGGCAACTCCATCATAACCTGCCGGTTCCCGGCAATTAACTGGATCAGAAAATGGATGCGCATTGGTAGGGGCTTCCCGCATCCGCCTCAAAGCCTACTGCTTTGAAACCGACAGACCGGTAAACGTCGCCGTACAGCCACAGGCTGCAACCTGCAGGGATCCACCGAATTTTGAACACATCCTCGTGCTCAGCGCCACATCATCCACATAAAGCACTGCAACAGACCCATCGACAAGCAGGCGGATATCGTATTCCTTGTCTGTCTCAAAACAGAAAACCCGGTCAACACCGATATTGAGGCACTGGAACCATGGGCTGTTCGGCGATTTCTCAAACCAGATCCGCTGCTCTCTGGCAGAAAGCACATACTGATATCCCTCGCCGGATTCAGGATTTGCGTAGAAACGGATATAGGCTGTACCCGTACCATCCAGACAGATGCGGCCCTCCAGCATAAACAGACTTCCTGTCTCCCCGTCAATACTGACATATTGCATAGCATCCCGTGTGCCGATCTTAACCGGGCTGATTTCCCGGCTGACCGGAAATGCTTTCCGCATGGAATCCGGCATCCGCACACCTAGCATTCCATCACTGCGCTGCACGACCTCGTGTGGGACAATCGTACCGCCCCATTCGAAATCTCCTGTGTCCATGTCTGCCTTCCGGGTCGGCACCCAGCCAAAGAGGATCCGTTTGCCCTCACCTGCAAAAGTGCGTGCCGCGTAATAGGCCCGTCCATCAAAGCAGTCATCCTGAGGGATCAGCCAGGGACCGCCTGATGCGCGTTGCATCCGGTAAACCGTCCGGTTCCTGTCACTGTATTCAGAGATGATCAGGTACCGCCAGTTCCCAACAGAAAACAGGTCGGGCATCTCGTGCATCGTGTACATCCCCGGCGCATACAGTTTCCCTCCAAAACGGAAATGCACAAGGTCATCAGAGGCAAAATATACGGTGCAGCCGTTCAGCGCGTCACCACTTGTCATGTCTCTTGCGCCAAGATACAGCCGGTACTCATTGTTTGCCTCATCCCACTCTACGAACGGATCACGCCAGTCATCCGGATTGTATCCGGGCTGCGGTTCAAGTCCCGGCACCACACCGGTCTTTGTCCAGTTGAGCAGATCATGGCTTTCAGCATGCATGGTTATCTGAGATGGCCGGTCTGTTCCTCTGAATGTCGGATTGAATCCTGTATAAAACGCATGGAACAGTCCGTTGCGATCCTCAAATACACTGCCTGAAAACAGGAAATAGTCGTGATCATCCCTGTCACCATGCGGGATGACGGTTCCCCTGTCCTCATAATGCACAAAATCCGTTGTTGTCGTCAATGCCCACCCAAACGGTGATGTAATCGGCCCTTTTCCGCGTTCATCCCTCAGCTGAAACAGGTAGAATACACCATCCTTTTCAAACGGCATGATATCGCCGATATAGTAGCCCTTTTCCTGATAAAACAGCTGATACTGGTTCATGCTATCCCTCCTGTCTTTTCCTGATGGATGAAAGTGTGCCCGATGAAACCGGGGTGCTGGACAAATCGTTTATACACTTGAGAATCTGCTTACATGTCAGTGAAATTCTATCAGAGAGGCCCTCCATTGTCAATTTCAGCGCGGCGTCTCAGCCTTCCTCTGCGAGCAGTCACGTCTTGCATTTAACCTGGAAACAGCTGGTTCATGATAAACAGCAATCCCGAATTTGTTGCTGATAACACCCCATCTGTGTTAGAATGGCACCACTGCATCATCTGCCCCTGTCAGTCCAGAATGAAACGATCTGAACATGCAGGCTTTTGCCCTGTCCTTTGGTATGCCAGGTGTATGGCATGCACTTGTTCTGTTTTGAGTGCAATTATATCGAAGAAACTTCGTTTTCCTGGGTATGAGCACTCACAGAGGATAAGTTGAGATTTGCGTTTTCATCTGTGACTGAGGCCGCATTCCGTGCTGGCAGCATATTTGGATGGAAATTCTGACCAGATGGTGCTGAGATCTGAACTTTATACAGTTGCGGAGATGAAAGGAGCAGTCCTATGATTGAATCGAATCCGATTCGCCCTGTTCCCCAGCAGCGCATTCGCGAAAAAGTGGATGCGTGTATGAGTCGCAAGGATTATGCTGGTGTTGAACGCGTTCTTCTGTACTGGCTCGACGAGGCTGAGGCCGGCGGAGATATGCGCGGACGTCTGATGATTCTGGGTGAACTGGTCGGGCATTACCGGAAAACACACGAGGCCGGGAAGATTCATCAGCGGGCAGATGAGGCGCTCCGTCTGGTTGAGGCACTCGATTATGGGAACGCCATCAGCGGCGCAACAGCGTTCGTGAATATCGCAACCGCGTACAATTCACTTGATGAAAATGATCTGGCCATTCCGCTGTTTGAGCGCGCCAGAGAGATCTATGAGGCAAGTCCCGGCACAGCGCCTCAGCTCATCGGCGGTCTTTACAATAATATGGGTCTTTGCTACGCTGCGCTGGGGCGTCACGATAAGGCAATTGAGGTTTATCAGAAGGCGCTTGAGGTGATGCAAAACGTGCCTGGCGGTGCCACAGATCAGGCCATTACCTGTCTCAACATGGCGAATACGCTGGAAGCAAGAGACGGCATGGAAAATGCGGAACACGAGGTTTTCAGACTGCTGGATGAGGCTGATGCCTATCTTGGCAGCCCGGATCTGCCTCACGACAGCTATTACGCCTATGTCTGCGAGCACTGTGCACCGACCTTTGAGTATTATGGTTACTTTGCAGCAGCGCAGAAATACAGAAAGGAGGCAGAGACGATCTATGACAGGTCTTGAACTCTCCCGGGCCTTTTTTGATACTTATGGCATGCCTATGCTGAAAGAGCAGTTTCCCGGCCTTCTGCCTCATCTGGCTGCCGGACTCATCGGCAGCGGCTCTGAGTGTTTTGGCTTTGATGACCACATTTCCCAGGATCATGACTTTGAGCCGGGGTTCTGTCTGTTCCTGCCGGATGAGTCCATTATAAGCCGGCAGGATGCCTTTCATCTGGAACGGGCCTATGCCAGACTACCCCGTTCCTTCATGGGCATGGACCGTCCTCTCATGCAGCCGGTTGGCGGCCCCAGGCATGGCGTCCTTCGCATCTCCGAGTTTTTTTCTGAAAAAACAGGGTCCGAGGACGGCAGTCTGTCCCTTATCCAATGGCTTCGGACGCCGGACTATGCGCTTGCAGAGGCAGTAAACGGAGAACTTTTCTACGATGGTCCCGGCCTGGTTACAAAAATCAGGGCTAATCTTGCAGAGTATCCCGAGGATGTCCGCCGCAAGAAACTGGCATCTGCTCTCCTGATCATGGCTCAGTCCGGCCAGTACAACTACATGCGCTGTGTCGGACATGGCGAAAATGGTGCTGCACAGCTGGCTGTGTGTGAATTTGTCCGTTCCTGCATGCGGTGCATCTTCCTGCTCAATCATGAATATATGCCCTATTACAAGTGGTCTTTCCGGGCTTTGCGCCGCCTTCCGAAACTGGCACTGCTCGCTGAACTGCTTGAATATCTGATCACAACAGATAATGAGACGGACCTTGCCAGGGAGAAAGCGGATGTCATTGAGGGCATTGCCGGTGACATCATTCATGAACTGAAAGCTCAGCGTCTGACAGAGGCTGTCTGCGGTGATCTTGAAAGGCACGCTTATTCTGTCAATGACAGCATAAGAGATGCAGAACTTCGAAACCTGCATATCCTTGCAGGTGAATGAAAGGATTTACAATGAACATACACGGCCTGCAGAAAATGACGCTCCTCGATTTCCCGGGGCACGTTGCCTGTACCCTTTTTCTCGGCGGCTGCAACTTCCGCTGCCCTTACTGTCACAACTTCGATCTGGTTACCGGAAATGCTCCGCCCGAAATGGACTCTGATACCTTCTTTGACTTTCTCTCAAAGCGGAAGAGGCTCCTTGACGGCGTCGCAATCACCGGCGGGGAGCCCTGCCTGCACCCTGACCTGCCCGAACTGATGCGTCGCATCCACGATTTAGGTTACCTCGTCAAGCTGGATACAAACGGCACCAAACCGGAAATGCTTGCCGGCATTCTTGATCAGGGACTCGCTGACTACGTTGCCATGGATATCAAGAACAGCCGGCATATGTACGCAAAAACCGTCGGCCTGTCTGAGATTGATCTCGCGCCTGTTGAGGAGAGTATCCGCCTGCTGATGAACAGCCATACAGACTATGAGTTCCGCACAACCGTCGATGCAGAACTTCATACTGATGCGGACTTTGAATCCATAGGTCAATGGATTTCAGGTGCCAGACAGTATTTCCTTCAGGCTTTTGTGGACCGGGATTCGGTCCCCTTCGCCGGCCTTCACGCTCCGGATGCTGCAACAATGCAGCGTTATGCTGACATCGTGCACCCCTTTGTGCAGTCCGTTAAACTCCGTGGGGTTGACTGAACAGACCGCCTCCTGCTGGAGGCGGTTTTTCATTTTATCCTGACAAAGGCTACATAATCGGCCGGATTTATACCGTAACACAATATCTGGTACATATTGAACAGGATCTGCCCTCTCAGATTGTCCATTCTGCGCTTTGGTCTGAATGGCACCGCCTGGTTCGCTCCTCATCTGAGGCCCTGAAAAGCCATTCGTCACAAAGATTCACTGTGATAATAAGGCACAAGAGCCAAGTCCGAATAAGCATCTTTCTCCGTTTTCTACAGGCTTTGCGTATTCGATTTTAAACTCTGAAAAACACTAGATATAGTGTCTCGGAAAACGAAATTGTTAAAATTGTTACAATATGTTGACTTAATCCCCTGCTTGTGATACTGTATATGCGTTTCGACCGGACCCAGTGTTCCGGTCGATTTCCACTGACAACTATTCACCGAAAGGGGATCTTTATGTACCAGGTTGTGAAACGTGATGGAACCCTCGTTGATTTCCATATTGACAAGATTACATCAGCGATCACGAAAGCTTTTGACGCCAGCAAGCGTCAGTATCATCCAAGCGTTATTGAACTGTTGGCCCTTCATGTAACCAGTGATTTTGAGCACAACATCCACGACAACAAGATCACTGTTGAAGATATTCAGGACAGTGTTGAAAAGGTTCTTTCTGAATCCGGCTATGCCGATGTCGCCAAGGCATACATCCTCTACCGCAAGCAGCGTGAGAAGGTCCGCAACATCAACTCGACCCTGCTGAACTATAAGGATCTGGTGGATGGTTATCTGAAGATCAACAACTGGCGCGTCAAGGAGAACTCCACCGTTACCTATTCAGTCGGCGGCCTGATCCTTTCCAACTCCGGCGCAATCACTGCCAATTACTGGCTGAGCGAGGTATATGATGAGGAAATCGCCAATGCACACCGCAGCGCGGCGATCCATCTGCACGACCTTTCCATGCTGACAGGCTACTGTGCCGGCTGGTCGCTGAAACAGCTGATTCAGGAAGGTCTTGGCGGTGTTCCTGGCAAGATTACCTCATCCCCTGCCAGCCACCTCTCCACGCTCTGCAACCAGATGGTCAATTTCCTGGGCATCATGCAGAACGAATGGGCCGGTGCTCAGGCGTTCTCCTCCTTCGACACCTATCTGGCTCCCTTCGTCAAGATCGACAATCTCAGCCAGAAAGAAGTCAAGCAGTGCATCCAGTCCTTCGTGT
>JAFSZW010000282.1 GCA_017458865.1 Clostridia bacterium | reverse complement strand
GCGTCCGGCCTGATCCACCACCTGATAATACATCCCGGTTTCGGGATCCGCGTAGTGGACGAGGCTTTCCATGAGTTCCCGGTAGATGCCGGTCAGCGTGTCTTTGTCCGGACCCTCCGGCAGCTCCTCCAGAATGTCCACCAGCGCAATGGTGAACCAGCCAATGGCCCGGAGCCAGAAGGAACGGGAACAGCCGGTCACGGGATCGGCCCAGAAGGCTTTGCGCGTCTGATCATACCCGTGGTAGTAGAGGCCGGTTTTCGGGTCGTGCATATGCGCACGGACCTGCTGGAACTGGGAAAGGGTATCGGCGAAATTTCCGGTGCCGAAGTGTTTTTCATAGAGCACGTAGAAGACCTGGCCCATGTACAGGCCATCCAGCCATACCTGGTTGGGATAGATGGCCTTGTGCCAGAAATTCCCATCCGCGGTCCGCGGCTGCTCCCGGAGAGCCGCCATTAAGCGGTCTGCGGCCAGGCGGTATTTGTGCTTTCCGGTTTTTTCATACAGCCGGAAAAGTACGCGTCCCTCGTTGATGTCATCCAGACTGTGTTTCTGAGGGGCAAATGTCCGGATGGTCCCGTCTTCCATGACAAACGCATCGATAAAGGATTCGGCGAAATCCGCGTACCGGGGATCTCCCGTGATCTCCGACATGGAAAGAAGGGCAACCATCATGCACCCGTCAATATAGTTCCAGTTTGGGGGAACGTTGTCCCGCATGCGTTCAATGTTCCATGCGGTCCGTTCGGGCGAGGAGACGCGAATCAGGTGAGTGACATATTCATCGATTTTCGAATACATGTTACCTCTTTTGCGCGGCAGTCTGTCTGGCATCTGCCACGATTCGTTGCATTGTTCGCTTCATTTTGATCAGGAGCATGTCCATGGCCAGGGTAATCAGGCCGAAAAAGACGGGTTCTACGCCGAAATGGACGCCGTCCGGTGTATGCATGAGCTGGTTCAGCACCAGATTGACGATGTTGTACACCCAGAAGACGAGAAAGAGAATGAGGAAGAAATACAGAATATTCTGGAAGAGGGAGATGTATTTCTTTTCCGGAAACATCATGAACGGATCATTGGCGTGTCTGGTTTTGGCCATGAAGCGCAGCATGTTGTTGACCAGGAGATCATTGACGATGCCCAGCCCCAGGCCCAGGATAAACATCTGATCCAGTGTGCCGTTGACGTAAAAGCCGATGCCCCAGAAAAAGAAGAAACAGCAGGCACCGTCAAACCAGAACTTGAGGAGCAGAGCCTTGGCCGCATCACTCAGGCGGATGCGCTGTTTGGAACGGTAATGGTTCAGCTCCTCTTTCGAGTACTCCGGGGTATTTTCCGCCGTGGCGTGAATCAGATCATTGACGGCGTCGGTATGAAGCTTGTAATAATCCGACGGGATGCGCTCCTCACCGGATGGAGCGTTCTTTTTTCGTCCAAAGGCCATTCTGCCTCCAGTATTTTCTTAAAATTAGGCGGCCAGTTGCCGCCTAATTCAGGAACAAAATCAGTTGTCTGAGAGCTCGATCTCATCCAGTTTGCCGTTGTCCTCGACTTCGATGGAGGTCTTGATGCCGCGGATGGCTTTGGCATAGACGGGCATTGAAAGAATCAGGGCAACCGTAATGCCAAGGGTAATGACATGGGTCAGCAGCATATTGTATGCGGCGGAGATGTAGTTTTCCATGGCAATCGGATTCTCGGCACGGGTCAGAGCCGTATGAATCAGTCCGCGGTACTGGAGGTCGGCAAAGATGATGATGCCGATCATGACCAGCATGATGATGAACATGGGTTTGTTGATGGGTTTCCGGTTGGGATACGCGTTGGTAAAGCAGACAAAGGACAGCATGGAAAGGAGCATGGTGATAAAGCCATACAGACCCATTCCATAGCCCTGAATACGGCTGGTGGTATGCGAAATATTGGTCAGGTTCAGGCTGTAGATCAGGAACGCGATAATCATTGCCAGGAGCGGAATGGTCTGCGGCTTCCTTTTCAGATGAACGATGATCTTGCGGAGAAATTCAGGCATTTTGGCGGTATTCTGATTCATGCTTTATCCCTCCTTGATCGCGTTGGTGGTTTCTTTGTCAAAGAAATGCTTCCTGGTAAAGGAGATGGGGACGATATCGCCGTTCTGATAGTTGCACCAGCCGCGCAGCTTGGCCGTAATCTTGTTGGCAGCGCTACCTGAGCTGCCCAGGTGTCCGTGGACCAGGGTGTTCATGCCCAGGTTCTCGTTGGTGGTGACTTTCATGTGAATGTCGCCGCCCTCCGTGATGTTCTCGGGACGGACGCCCAGGGTGATCATTTTGCCGTTGTACGCGCGGAGACGGTGAGTTTCCTCCTCGGTCAGCTTCGTCTGGAACTGATCGGCGATGAGCGTGCCGTTTTCGACGCGGACGTCGAAGAAATTCATGGGCGGCAGTCCGATGAAGCTGGCGACAAACAGGTTGGCCGGTGTGTCGTACAGTTCCAGCGGGGTTCCGACCTGCTGGACATGGCCCATG
>JAFSZW010000281.1 GCA_017458865.1 Clostridia bacterium | reverse complement strand
TTTCAATATTCATTCCCGGGGCATGAATCCCCATAAGTGGCACATTAATGCCGTCTCAACTGCGCGCCGGGCCCAAGCGTACATCCGCTTCTCCGGCACCAGGCACCGCGGCTTCACACTGCCGGATACCTGGCAGGCAAAGCACAGATCTGTTTTTCCGGCACCAGGCACCGCTGCTTCCCACTGCCAGATACCTGGCAGGCTCAAGCGGAGCGAGAGGCCCAGGCATATGCCCGCTTTCCCGGCTCTCGGTACCGCAGCTTCGCATGATCAGATACCCGGCTGGCTCAAGCGGAGCGTCAGGCCAAGGCAAAAACCTTTTCTCCGGCTCTCGGCGTCGCAGCTTTACATGAGCAGAACCTTGGCAGGCGGGCGCGGAACACCAGGTCAAAGGATGCAGTGTTAAGCAATTGTTGGAGCAGTTATCGTGTCATCTGCCCGGCTCAGCGCACGGACCCCGATGACCATCTTTTCCACCTCGCCGTCCTTGAAGAAGGCGGCTTTCAGGAGGACCGGCCGGGATTCGCCGTTGATCATAAGCCTATAATTGATTCGGAAACTGCCGTTTGTCCGGATCTCCCGCAGGACATTCGCCTCGGTAAATGCGTCCCTGAACATCCGGAGGTCGTCCGGGTGCACGACAAGGGCTGCATCAATGGCGGACTGGCGGAAAAAGTCTTCGCCGGAATACGTTGTCCTGAGGCTGTCATAGTCGTCAGATGAGCTGTACCTGACATAGTATCCCGTATCAGGGTCGACCGTATAGAGGCTCAGATAGCCATCTGAAAGGGCCATGATCCGTACCATGGCATCCCGTTCCTTCTGGAGCTCTTCAAGGCGCATCTTCTCTTTTGTAGACGTATCCTGGATACTGACACCTATGATGATCCGGTTCCCGCCGGCCCGCATCCGTGTGACTTTCATGTTGGCGTAGACAGGGGTATCGGTATCCATGAGGCGGTACGTCGCAGTAAAGACACCCTGCTCGTCCAGCTCCCGGATGATGTTCTCTTTCGTAAACCGGGAAAGGAACATCTCCCGGTCCTTTTCGTAGACGCGGAGCATGGCATCACGTCTGGACGCCGCGAAGAAGTCTGAACCATGGCGCTCCATCGCCAGCGCCTCGACCCCGGCCTGGGAGAAATACTCAAAGTAACCGTCCGTATCCAGGTCTACGATATAAATGTGATAGTAATCCGCAGCGAGCGCCCGGGCGATATCCGCATAGGTTGTTTCCTCGTCGGGATCGCTGATCGACAGCACGGCAATGGCAACAGCCACAATCCCGGTCACCGGGTTCACGCTGACCCGCCGCGCAAAGGAATGGACGACGGAACCGTCCGGCATCTTCTCATCATAGAAGGAGCGCAGGCCCTGTTCGCAGCAGGTCTTTACGATGTTGTACATGAACGTGGCGCTGTACTTTTCAAAGCCAGTGCCCAGTGTGGACAGATTGAGGCCAAAGAAACGGCGAATGAAGTCCCGGTAGGACTGGTTGCTCCGCACAAAGCGGGTCTTGTCGCCATATACCTCAATGATACCCATGGGCAGCGTATCAAAGGCGTTCTGGATGGAATTCTCATCCTCCTGCGTAATGACCCGCAGGTCATACAGGTTAACCCGGCCAATGGACTCATAGTAACCGGATTCCGCAGGATCCTCCATCCCGGTCTCCCGGTTGGCCCTGAACCAGTCGAGCATGTGGGAGAATGGGTTCGGCTTTGAGTAATAAAAGCCCTGCAGCTTGGAGCACCCGATCTCCTGCAGGAAGATCACCTGCTTTTCCGTCTCAACGCCCTCGCACAGCGTATCCACGCCGAGGGAGGCGGCCATCTTGATCAGCTCGGTCAGGATGATTTCGCCGCCTTCACCCTCATCAAGCTTTTTCATGAACGACATGTCGAACTTGATCAGGTCAAACTTGATACTCTGAAGGACATCAAGCGAGGAGTAGCCGCTGCCGAAATCGTCCATCCATACCGGGAAGCCAAGGGCCTGGAACCGGGCCACCTGCTCCCGCATGAAATCGAAATCGCCGCCGATGATGCTCTCCGTGATCTCAATCGTGATCCGATCCCGGCAAATGCCGGCTGCATCCACGCGGCTGCGGATCTCCTCGACGATGTCGCAGGCGTCGAAGTCGGACCTGGACAGGTTAATGGAGTGCGGGACAACGTACAGTCCCTCCTCTGTGAGGGTGCGCATGTCCTCGAGCACCTGATCAAGGACATACAGGTCAAGCTTGTAGATGAGTCCTGCATCCTCAAGTGCGGGAATGAAACTCGCCGGGGACAGGAAGCCCATGACGGGATCTGTCCATCTGGCCAGCGCTTCCTCATCGCAGACCTTCGCATTGACCGCACGGATGATCGGCTGGTAGTAAACCTTTATCCACTTCTCCCGGATCGCCCGGTCGATGTTCTCAATGATGTACTGCCTCAGATTCGCATCCTTGCCGAGCTCTGCGCTGTAGACGCTGTAACCGGACGCATACGAGCCCCTCAGCGCCGTGCAGGCAAGCTTTGCCCTGTCACAGGCAGAGCTGACCGGCACATCTTCAAGCCGGTACGGATAGATGCCAACACGCACCGGCGGTGTCTGGCTCTCATAAAGGCTGCTGAACTCGCTGAAGATTCCCTCAAGCCTTTCCTCTATCCCGTCCTCATCCGTAATGACCGCAAAGTGATCCGCCCCGATCCGGCAGCAGTTCTCATTGCTGAACGTCCCGACCAGGATTTTGGAAAAGCTCTGGAGCACCTTATCGCCCTGCGCGAACCCGTGTTTTGAGTTATAGAACTTCATGCCGCTGAAATCCATGTAGAGCAGTGCAGGATTCCTGCCAAGGGATTGCATGGACGCCTTTTCGGCATCTGCCAGCACAAAGAAATAGGTCATGCTCGGCAGGCCGGTCAGGTAATCGTACTGGCTGGCACTGAGCAGATTCTGTGTGTGGAGTGCGCTGCTCAGCGTTTTCGCAAGCTCATAGTCCCCGTTTGCGTTTTCCACATACGGGCCCTCATCCGTATACCAGATCTGAGCCAGCTGCGCACCCGACTCCGTAACGATATGCTCGCCCCTTGCATGGATGACAACCCAGTCGTTGTCCCGCCGGGTCCGGTACACCACCTCATACCGGCCGCCCTCCGTCGCAAAACGGACTGCGGCATTGGCAATCCTGGCCGCGTCATCCGGATGGGTGTCCCTGTACATGTTGTGATCCATGTCAAGGTAAGCCTCATCGCGGCTCCCGTAACCGAACAGCCGGCAGAACCCGTCCGATACGACAAGCGTGGTGATCCGTTCGTTGATAAACTGGTAGATGGCAAACGGCAACATCATGCTTTCCATCAGGGTACGCTGTTCACTCGTGTACTGGTATCGTTCCATCTGAATGCTCCGTTCTTAAGCATTTCTGTATATCGACAGCCCGGCATTTGTCCTGCCACAGGCCGTTTGTTTGCTGTTTCATGTGTTTTTGCCAGGTCATCCCGCGGCAGAGACGTTACGCGCATTGTACCGTTTCATCCCCAGCTCCGTCACTGCGGTGATGTTCTGCTTATCATGACCGTCCGGGATGCCCAAGTCATTTTCTAAGACCGGTCCGGTCTCTGCCCGGCGTCATGGCATGGTATGTCATTTCAGGTACTGCTCTGGCAGCACCGTTTTGCATACTCACAGGGCATACCGGCCAGGGACGTCCATCCCGGCAAAAGTCCTGTCATTCTCAGGGAATTCTGTATCTTTGTCCAGTAGCAGTGGAACGTTCAATCTGCATGGCCTTAATTTCATCCAGAATACGTCAAATTCGTTTCCTGGCAGCATCCCCCTAAATGTTCATGCATCGAGCATCACCCCAAAAAACAGGCCTGGAGTGCATGAAACGTACGCGACAAATCTGACCATGATCTCTCATGATCTGAAACCGGATCCATGCACTTTCAAATACGAGGCAATGTCACGATATCCGAACCTGAACACACTGCCTCGAAGATTCTGTCATTGCACTGACATCCTGGACAGATCCCTCAGAGGATCATCTTTTCATTGCCATCCTGGAGACATCTCCCTGAATGACACCGTCTCTGCAATGACCAAAGTCCGCATTTCACGGATTTCAGGCAGAACCAAAAGGCGTGTATGATTTTCACGCGTTTTTCTCAGGATTCTAACTGAAACGGCGCCGTTTTGGTTAAAAAGCGTCCGAAAACTTCGAAAACCGATTTACGTTTTGTCTCAGGGACGGTCCAATGTGCGCATTCAGCGTTTACCCGCTCGTTCTGACCAGCAGCCCCCGTCAGTGGACCCGCCCATGCGAAGAAGTGTATACACGTTTGCGCAATAATATTAACTTGTTTTTAATAAATAGTCCAGCACAGAAATGTCCAGTTTATTTAGATAATTTTTGGTAAAAACTCCCATATTTCAAGGCAAAATCTGAGCAGACAGATTTGGAAAC
>JAFSZW010000280.1 GCA_017458865.1 Clostridia bacterium | reverse complement strand
CGCTCCTACCGGCACAATGTGCAGATGCTCTCTGTCTGGTGCTGGCCGTGGGAGAGCACGGCCCGGGCTGAGATCATTGAGAGTGTGCCGTATATCAACGGAACGATTAAATCGAACAGCCGGGCAGCGGCTCTGGCATCGGATGAATCGCTGGTGAGGCCGCCTGCCTGGGAGACCAGGCATTACCAGGTGACGCTGGTGCGCAATGCCGGCCGCTGGAAGATCTCTGCGCTGCGTCTGATAGAAAGGTGACCGGATGCAGAGACTGGATGATGCTTTTTTGCAGCGTCTCAAAAAGGGCGCTGTTCTCGCGCCCATGGCCGGTGTGACGGACATGCCGTTCAGACGCCTTTGTCTTGAGATGGGCGCCGTTTATGCAGTAACCGAAATGGTCAGTGCGAAGGGATACACGATGACCGGCGAAAAGCTGCGTGCGACCCGCGAACTGCTCCTGACGGACCCATCTGAACATGGCAGGGTCGCCCTCCAGCTGTTCGGTCATGAACCGGACGTGGTGGCAGAGGCAGCCGCCCGTCTTTCCGCTACCGGCAGATATGCCATGATTGACCTCAATCTCGGTTGTCCGGTGCCCAAGGTGTGCAAAAACGGCGAGGGCTCCGCCCTGATGCGTGACCCGGAGGCGGCGTATCAGGTGATGCACGCTCTTGTCGATGCAAGCAGCGTGCCGGTCAGCGTCAAAATGCGGCTCGGTTATGAGGCAGATAAGAATGCATATCTTGAGATTGCGCATCTGGCAGAGTGCGCCGGTGTCTCGCTCCTGACGCTGCATGCCAGGACCCGTTCCCAGTACTATGCCGGCAAGGCGGACTGGGAGAAGATCCGCCATCTCAAGTCTGAAAGCGGGCTGCCGGTCATCGGCAACGGCGATGTGACGGACGGTGTGTCCGCCCTGCGGATGATGGATGAGACCGGCTGCGACGGCGTCGCCGTCGGCAGGGCGGCAGAGGGAAACCCGTTTATTTTCAGGGAGATTCAGACAGTCCTCGCCGGTCAGAACTGGGTGCCGCCGTCGCCCGCAGAGCGTGAGGCAGTGCTGCTGCGTCATGCGCGGGATCTCATCGCCTTCAAGGGCGAGATGATCGGCATCCGCGAGATGCGGCGCCACGTGATCAACTATGTCCGGGGCTACCGGGGCGCGGCGGCGCTGAGACGGCAGATCAATACGATCACGACGTTTGATGCACTTGCAGAGGCTGTCACCTCCTTTTTTAGGGATGCTCAGCCGGCCGATTAATCCGGTGCTTCCATATCGAAACGTTGGGGATAACGGTCGCAAGACCATAACAAACCATGACACACAGACCAGCCCGAGAGGGCTCAGAATCAGAAAGGAATGATTCCCATGAGCAATGTAAAGATTCATCGGATTTCTATGCATGATACGGAGATTGACCTCTTTGAGGGGCAGTATCCGGTACCTGCCGGTGTCACATACAACACCTCCGTGATTGAGGCTGGTGATCAGGTTGTCCTGGTTGACACGGTGGATGCCAGAATGTGCGATGCCTGGCTGGCTGAGGTGCTGCGCTACCTGGACGGACGCCGTCCTGCGTCTCTGGTGATCTCCCACATGGAGCCGGATCATTCCGGATCCCTCAAGGCACTCTGCGCACTGTATCCGGAGATGCAGCTGGTCGGAAACGCAAAGACGTTTACCATGCTCGACCAGTTTACACCGGATGCGCCGGTTGCGAATCCGCGTGTTCCGGTTAAGGATGGCGAGTCCTTTGAGTTTGGCGGCGCCAGCCTCAATTTCATCTTTGCGCCAATGGTCCACTGGCCGGAGGTCATGCTCTGCTATCAGCCGGAGACGAGGACACTGCTTTCTGCTGATGCGTTTGGCCGCTTCGGTTCCGCAAATCCGGACGATCCCTGGACGGATGAGGGCCGCCGTTATTACACGAACATCGTGGGCAAGTATGGTCCTCAGGTGAAGGCGGTTCTGACAAAAGCAAAGGCGATCGAGATTGAGACGGTCTGCCCGCTGCATGGACCTGACCTGAGCGGCGATACGCTTGCCCAGGTTCTCAGCCTCTATGAGAAGTGGGCGAGCTATACGCCGGAGGATAACGGCACGCTGGTTGCCTATGCCTGTTTCCATGGTCATACCAGGGAAGCGGCTGAACTCATGGCAAAGACGCTGATCGCGCTTGGCAATGAGGTTACCCTCATTGATCTCGCCAGGACGAACAAGTCCTACGCAGTGGCTGCCGCATTCAGGCACAAGAACATGGTGCTGGCTGCGACCACCTATGATGGTGCATACATGCCGGCAATGGAGACGTTCCTGACGGCCATCAAGACGAAAAATATGCAGGGGCGCACGGTCGGTCTCATCGAGAACGGCACATGGGCCCCGATGTCCGGCAAGCATATGCGCGCCGTTCTTGAGACCATGAAGGGCATGGAGATCTTGCCGGATATGGTTACACTTCGCTCGGCAATGACGGCCAAAAACCGTGAGGAAATTGCCCATATGGCGGAGACAATTGGGCGCTGATGTCAGTCTGCCGGCGGCAGCAACTGATAAAGATTACTGAATGGCGTCCCGGAAAACATACGGCCGGCTGCCGGCTGCCAGATGGCATATGCGGCAACCGGCACTGTTTTCCGGGTTCAGTCCGCGTTTGGAGGAAATGGAATGCCGGAGATATGGGACCTGTACGATGCAGATGGGCATAAGATGGAACAGAAACTGACACGGGGTCAGGAGATTCCGCAGGGTCTGTATCACATTGGCGTGCACATCTGGCCGATTAACCATTCCGGATCTTTTCTGATTCAGAAGCGGGCTGACCGTGTTCAGTGGAAACCCGGGAGCTGGGCGGCAACGGGCGGCTCAGCGATCAGCGGGGAAGACCCTCTGACGGCGGCTCTCCGTGAGCTGCACGAGGAGCTTGGCGTAGAGGCCAGGCCGGAGGAGATGCATCTGGTGTTCAAAATGCGCCGGACGATCTCCTTCTGCAGCGTTTACAGTCTGCAGATAGAACAGGCAGAGGAAACTTTTGAACTGCAGGAAGAGGAGGTTGCTGAGGTCCGCTGGTGCACTGTTCCACGCATGATGCACATGATCCGGACTGGACAGCTTTACAACTATGGGGATTCCTATTTCCGTTCGCTGTTTGAATACCGGAACAGCTTCATGGATCGGAACCGCCGGAACAACCGCCGAAAAAAACGCAGGTACTACTGAGAAAGAAAAACCGAATGAAGAAAGAATACTATTCCACATTTTTACCGGGACTTGAGGAGCCGGTTGCGGCCTTACTCAGGCATACGGGCGGCGTATCGGTAACAAGGATGATGCCAGGTGCGGTCGTCTACCGTTCCGTGCGTGAACCGCACATTGCGTGCGTTCAGAGGACGTACCAGGTGCTCGCGGAGATGAAAACGGAGAAGAACCTGGATGCGGCGCTTCGGCGTCTGAGCGCATCGGATGCGTTCATGGACCGGTTCGATTTTGAGTCCATCGCTGGACTGCGCTTCCGCATCGTGACCGCCGTGGATGGGCAGCCCTGTGCCGCCAATATGCGGTATGTGTCCATGATGGAGAAGACGATCTGTGAGCAGACTGGTATGCAAGTGAGCAGGGAACGGCCGCAGGTCGAATTATGGGTAAACCTCCGGCAGGAGGGCCTGTATTTTCTCTGGCGGATGGACAAGAGGGAAGGACAGAAAAATGCAGACCCGCTCAGGCGGGATCTGTGCGAAACCATTGCATCCCTGGGACGGGTTCAAGGCGGACAGGCAGCGGTGCTTGGCTTGACCGGAACCAATCTGCCGGATGCGCTCAAAGCCCAGGGGGCAGCCAGTGTGAACGCAGTCCTGGCGGACCATGTGAAAGGTGCCGCTGCGGATGTACTGCGCAAAACGGTCCGCCTCCAGAGCGGGTCACCGGGCTGCTGCGGCCTCTCGGATCATAGCCAGAACGCGGTGTTTGTCTGTCTTGCACCGAAGGGCAGCTATTCCATCCAGGAGGAGGCACTGCGCAGCACCATTCGCGAGGCTGTGCGCATTCTGAAAGCGGACGGACGCCTTGTGGTGTTTTATCCAAAGGCGCAGGAACGTGTTTTCCGCCGTCTTGGGGAACAGGAACGACTTGGCGCTTACCGGGTGACGGTCAGCGGCGAGGAATGCCGCCTTGAAGTGTTCAATGTCGTTGACGATGCGGATCAGAATTAAGCATCTCCAGCCAGCACTGTGTCGGCTAAACTGGCATTTATCGGGCTTATTCTGATGAGCATGGGTTGAATCATGGCAAAGAAGTTATCTAAGAAAGCGCTCAAAAAACGGCGCAGGCGTGTCCGTTTTCTGAAACGGCTGATGATTCTTGTCATCCTGAGCGCGGCAATTATTGCCGGTGTCATCTGGATTCCGCCGCTGTTTAAACAGCAGAAAACGACAGCCATGCCGGAATCCATTTTGGATGCGCGAATGTTCGAGGGGACGATGGTCATTGCCCGCGAGGAAAGCATAAGGGATACGGAAAGCAATACAACCATTGAGTTTGTCGCCTCCGAGGGCAGCCGCCTGAACCGCTCCGATGTCATCTGCAAGGTGTATTCCTCCGGTTACAACCAGACAGAAATCAACCGGCTTGAGACGTATCGGGATGAGATCCGCAATTACCACATCAACCAGGTGTTTTCCTCCTATGTGGATGCAGCGCTTGAGAACGAAAACAGTACGATTGCGGAGCTTGCGGCGCAGGTGCGTGTCCTTGTCCAGGACAAGGCTGAGGGCAGCCTTTCCAATCTTGAAAAGCAGCTGACCACGGAGCTCAGTGCCCGGAAGTCATACCTGAAGGCAAAGTATCCGGATGATCAGAATCTGTCTGAACTGTATAAGGTCGAGAACGATCAGCTGAAGAAGATCGAAAGCTGGACGACGACCTATACGGCAACCGAGGAATGCCTGGTCAGCTTTTATACGGACGGATATGAGGGGACCATCAATTCAGAAAGGTTTTCCGAGCTGACGCCAAATGATGTGAGAAACGTGATCAGGGGCGTGGCGCCGGAACAGTCCATGGTAGCAAGGGGCAATGTCAGCATTTACAGGACAGTCAATCCCAATGTCTGGTACGGCCTGTTTCTGTGTCAGGACAAGTCCTTCAATCCGGTGCGCGGCCTTGAGTACATGATCGCCCTTGAGGGATTTGATGATTACCGGGTGACCGGCGTGCTGGATTCCTTTACGCAGATCGGAAACGATCTTCTGCTCCGTCTCCGGGTATCCCAGGACGTGGCGCCGGTCCTCAATATCAGGACCTGCCGGGCAAGAGTCGGGAACAGCGTTGAGGCCTATTCGGTGCCTGAGGCAGCGATTTACATGCCGGACGGTATTACAAAGTATGTGATTGTGCTGGTCGGCGGCCAGCAGGTGGCCGTTGAGGTGCATGAGGAACAGGATCATCCGCCGGGGGTGCGGTACGTTAACCCGGTTCTCCCGAATTCACCGCTAAACGGGCAAAATCCCGTATTGCTCTTGCAGTGACAAACCCCGGTAGCATGGATGCCCGTCTCACATACGGGACATGGCCATATGCCAGGAAATGATACCGACATTCGGGGAAAGGCTATCAGCATTTATCGAGGCAGGGATTATGGATACGATACTTGAAAATGTCGCAAGAATCAGGGCTGAGCTTGCTGAGGCAGGCAGTGAGTGGGGACAGGTTCCCGAGCTCATTGCAGTATCAAAGTATGTGGACGCAGAGCGGGTAAACCGTCTGTGCAGCGCCGGTCTATTCCATATCGGTGAGAATCATGCGCAGGAAATACTGAAAAAACTGCCTGAACTGGATGCAAGATTCGAAATTGATTTCATTGGACAGTTGCAAAATAATAAAGTAAAGCATATAATAGACAAAGTCTCTATGATCCAGTCGGTTGACAGGGACACTCTGGCCAGGGAAATTGACCGCCGTGCTCAGCAGCATGGTTTGCGCATGCCGGTGCTCATTGAGGTGAATATCGGCGGCGAGGCGCAAAAGGGCGGGGTGACGCCGGAGGAGGTATTCTCCTTCGCCAGGACCTGCGCTGCCTATCCGGGACTTAAGCTTTCCGGAGTGATGTGCGTTATGCCGAATCTGCCGGACAAGGCTGAGCTCATGCCGCTGTTTCGCAGAATGCGGACACTGTTTGAGCAGCTTCGTGATCTGGCTATTGCAGGAACCGACATCGTGGAACTTTCCATGGGTATGTCAGATGATTATCTGTATGCAGCCCGTGCAGGTGCTACGCATGTGAGAATTGGATCAGCGATCTTTGGACATCGCATGCAGAAATAATCTGCAGTTGTCCGGGATCCCGCCAGCGGCCACGGCCAAGGACGGCCGGAGGGTCAGACCCAGGGGGGATGGCCGCGTGCGGTTTACTTTATCTTTAGGAGCGTATATAGATGGGGTTTATAAAGGACATTGGCAGCCGTTTCTTCGGCATCACCGATTCTGATGAAGAGGTAGAAGATCTTGATCAGGAAGAGGATGATGAAGAGGATGAGGACGATGGCGAACGCCGGAGCTTCACGGAAATCCTGAAAGGCGTCTTCAATAGAAAGTATGAGGATGATCCGGACGAGGATGAACAGGATGAAGTCGTCACGGGATCATCTAGAACGGTACCGCCGCCAGTCCAGGTACGGGACGGCAACATAATAAAAGACAGCCGGCTGGTCAATGTCGAACCTGAACCGCACTGTGAGCGCATTGTCCGGGTCAGGCAGATTGATGAGTGCCGCGACATCATCCAGTTCCTGCTGGACGGGGAGAGCGTCCTGCTGAATCTTGAAAATGTTGACCCGAAAGACTGTGGACGGATTGTGGATCTGCTGAGCGGCGCGGCCTTCGCGCTCTCAGGACGCATCATAAAGGTTGCGCATCTATCCTACCTGCTGGCACCGCAGAACGTGAACGTCATTGAGATGAACGGTTACGGCATGAACAATCAGTCAAGATTCAGGTAGAGTGGGGCAAATGGACGAGAAAGCCCTTCAGGGGTTTTTGCGTGCGGCAGGCACAGCTTACCAGGCACGCTTTACACGGTTTCTGGATCCGGCGGAGGCACGGGAGGTTGAATCGGCAGCAAAAGCCATGCAGCTGCCCGTTGTGCTCTGGGGCGGATATCCCTATGCCGAGCGCTGCATTGCCGCGGTCGGGGGAGATGCCGAGCTGGCAAAGGATGCATTCCCGTTGTCAGCACTTGAAAGCACCTTCGAAAGCCGGTTTGGGTCCATCACGCATCGGGATGTTCTCGGTGCCTTTATGGGATTAGGCTTGACAAGGGACTGCATTGGCGATATTATTATCAAAGATTCCACTGTTTACCTGTTTGTTGTGAAATCCATGGAAAAATTCGTTATGGAGTCACTGACAGGGGCAGGCAGAATGAAACTGTGCTTCCACAGGTTCGAGGATCCGCTCAGGATTCCGGAACCTGAGGGTACATATTTCCGGGGAACGGTTTCCTCTCTCCGCCTTGACGCACTTCTTGCCGAGGGGTTTCGGCTTTCACGGAGTGATGCGGCAGAGCTGGTGCGTGCGGGACGCGTCAAAGTCAGTCACGTACCGGTGATCCGTACAGATGCGCAGGTGGAGGCCGGTGCGCTGCTTTCCATAGCAGGCATTGGACGCGTTCAGTTGCGTTCGGTGGACGGTCTTACCAGGAAACAGCGGATTGGCGTTACTTTTTTTAGATATCAATAATCATACAGATTTGTTGAAAGGAGTATTGTTTTCATGGCACTTACTTTGGATACTATTGTAAACAAAGTGTTTACAACTGTTGCGACCGGTGGATATGATCGGAACGAGGTTGACGATTTCCTTGATGAGATTCTGGAGGAAATGGAAAACCGCGAGAAGGATACAGAATCCCTCAAGCAGCAGATTACAGATCTGAATGCACGTCTGACCGAGGCAAAGGACCAGCTGGCCAACGCGCAGACCGCAGCTGCCAACGCGGCAAATGCCCGCCCGGTGCAGGAAGATATCCATTCAACAGAGAGCTTTGAGCTTGTGATGAACAAGGCCCGTTCAATGTATGATGATATTGTTTCTGAGGCCAAGAACAAGGCTGAGGGCATTATCAGCAATGCAAATGCAGAGGCTGTTAATATGCGCACTGCCGCACAGAAACAGATTACGGATCTTTCGGATCGTCTTGCGTCCCTGCGCCGTCAGACAACTGATTACTATGAGCAGCTGTCCAAGGTCATTGAAAAGCAGACCGAGTCGATGACCGATCTCAAGCGACTTCTGTAATTCAATCGGGAGGGTTTCCTCCCGGTTTCTTTTGTTTATGCATACATTTCTGTCTATTGTCCTGGCACTGCTGATTACCGGTGCTGATCAGGGAATAAAGCACTTTGTCCGGCAGTTCCCGCGTGATGGCTTTCTTTTTTCACTG
>JAFSZW010000279.1 GCA_017458865.1 Clostridia bacterium | reverse complement strand
CTGCGCCCGGCAGGACCGGGGATGCAGCAAAATCAGGGCTTTGCAGCCGGACAGCCTTGCATTTATCCTGGAAGGCCGGATTACCCTGGCTTTCAGAGACGTTCCTGCAGACAGATCAATGTTTTTGACTGGATGCTGATTCTGGCACCTAAGTATAAAAGGAAATTCGAAGAAAAACAAGATGAATGGACGAAAAAGCAATTGACAATCTTTTTGAAATTCGCTATTCTTGTCTGCAGCTTTTGCACAGGAAGGGCGCTTTTCTTTTGCCCGGCCGCCTCACATGCCCAAAGGCGGCGTGCCTGAGCCGTTTGATTTCCATATGATTAGGAGGATTCCGTTAATGGCGATTACGGACCTGCTGGAGCGCAACAGCAAGCTTTACGGAGAAGAGGTTGCTCTGGTTGAGATCAATCCTGAAATCCGTGAGGAACAACGGGTGACCTGGAAGGAATATGAGCTGATCCAGCCCACCTCATCCACCTTTTACAGGCGGCAGATTACCTGGTCAGTTTTTGATGAAAAAGCCAACCGTGTGGCCAATATGCTGCTTGAACACGGAATACAGAAGGGACAGAAATGCGCTGTTCTTCTCATGAACTGCCTTGAGTGGCTGCCGATTTACTTTGGCATTCTCAAGGCGGGCGCGATTGCGGTACCGCTCAATTTCCGCTTTACTGCGGACGAGATTGATTACTGCCTGCGGGCATCCGACTCGGATGTGCTGTTCTATGGACCGGAGTTTATCGGACGGATAGAGGATATTGCCGGCAAGCTCCGGAACAATATGCTGCTGTACTTCGTCGGCGATCCGTGCCCGCCGTACGCGGAGGATTATTACCGCCAGACCAGCAACGCGTCATCGTCCGCCCCGCGCATTCTCGTTGAGGACACGGATGACGGCGCCATCTATTTCTCATCCGGTACCACAGGATTCCCGAAAGCCATTCTGCTCAAGCACTCCGCGCTGATGCAGGCTGCCCGGATGGAAGCGGTCCATCATGAGACGACGAAGCAGGACAACTTCCTCTGCATTCCGCCGCTGTACCATACCGGCGCGAAGATGCACTGGTTCGGTTCCCTGTATACGGGTAGCAAGGCGGTTATCCTGAAGGGCAATTCGCCTGAGTCCATTCTGAGCGCTGTTTCCAATGAACGCTGCACCATCGTGTGGCTGCTGGTTCCGTGGGCACAGGATATCCTGGCTGCACTGGATTCCGGACGCCTCAAGCTGGAGAACTATCATCTCAGCCAGTGGCGCCTCATGCATATCGGCGCACAGCCCATTCCGCCCAGCCTCATCCGGCGCTGGCTCAAGTACTTCCCGGACCACAAGTACGATACCAACTATGGCCTATCAGAGTCCACCGGCCCTGGATGCGTCCATCTGGGTATGGAGAACGTTCACAAGGTCGGCGCAATCGGCATTCCCGGCTTTGGCTGGAAGACCAAGATTGTGGATGAAAACGGCGAGCTGACACCGCAGGGCGAGGTTGGCGAGCTCTGCGTCAAGGGCCCTGGTGTGATGGTCGAGTACTACAAGAATCCCGAGGCGACCGCCGAGGTCCTCAAAGACGGCTGGCTCCATACCGGTGATATGGCCAGACTGGATGAGGATGGATTCATCTTCCTGGTAGACCGGAAGAAGGACGTCATCATCTCCGGCGGTGAGAACCTGTATCCGGTACAGATTGAGAGCTTCCTGGCGGCGCATCCCAAGATCCATGATGTCGCCGTGATCGGCCTGCCGCATGAGCGCCTTGGCGAGATCGCTGCAGCGATCATCCAGGTAAAAGACGGCGAGACGCTGACGGAGGAGGAAGTCGACCGGTTCTGCGTGGATCTGCCGCGCTACAAGCGGCCGAGGAAGATCATTTTCGCCAATGTCATTCGAAATGCCACAGGCAAGATCGACAAGCCGAAGCTGCGGGAGATCTACTGCGGCGAGCGCCTGGTCGAGCGCCAGAACATGTCCTGATTATCCTGCCGCTACCGGAAACGGTGGCGGCACTTTTGATTTACGTTGGTCAGGTGCAAAACGTGTCATGACTGGACCTTGTTGGTTCTGCAAATAGCAACCGTATCCGGCTGAAAGGAATGAAAATGGCACTCTGGTTTATCGCAGCATTCGCTGCGTATTTTGTGAAAGGGCTGTGCGGCTTTGCCAACACGCTGGTGTTTACATCCATCATGGGCTTTTCTGCTGCGAATGTGGACATATCGCCGGTAGATCTTCTCATGGGCTGTCCGTCCAATTTCATCATGACATGGCGCGGCCGCAAATGGCTGAACTGGCGGATTGTCCTGCCGCTCAGCGCGCTGGTGCTCCTTGGCAGCATTCCTGGCGCGGCACTGCTGAAAATGGTTGATGTTGAGCGGATAAAGGTCGTGTTTGGCATTGTGGTCACTGGGGTTGGCATGGAAATGTTCATCCGGGAAACGCGGGGCAGGCAGGGGAAGCGCTCCCGTGCATTAACGACCATTGTAGGACTCTTTTCCGGACTGCTGTGTGGCCTCTTTGGCGTGGGTGCGCTGCTTGCAGCCTGTGTCGGCCGCGAGACAGAAGATCCGGATGCGTTCAAGGCAAACCTGAATGCAGTCTTCCTCATTGAAAACACATGCCGCATTGTCAGCTATACTGCGCTTGGCATTCTGTCAATGGCCAGCGTCCGGCAGGTGCTGATGCTGCTCCCGTTTGAACTGGCAGGGCTGTATGCCGGCATGTGCTCCGCAGCTTTTCTGTCTGCAGCAGCCGTCCGGCGGCTGATCATCCTCTTTCTGATCGTCTCGGGTATTGTGCTGGCTGTGTCAAACCTGCGGATCGTGTAAAACTTTTTGGGGTAGCAGTCCGGAGAGAATGTATAACCGAAGGATATGCAAAAATGGACCGTGTAAAATTTTCCTGGGTGACAGACCAGAGAAACGGGAACCGGGGGCGTGGGAATAGGACAATTTTAATATGTAATTTGATAAAATCTTTATAAAATACACTTTACTTTTTGGCGCTAACAGCTTAAAATAGGGTGGAAAAGCGAGAAGGGCTCGCTTGACATCATTTAAGGAGGTTATCTTTTATGAAGAAACTGTTGGCTCTGGTACTGGCTTTGGTCATGGTGCTCGGCGTTGCATCTGCACTGGCTGATTACAAAGTCGCTTTCTCTCAGATCGGACAGGAGTCCGACTGGCGCACGGCTAACACGGACAGCATCAAGGCCGCTATTGAAGGCCATGAGGGCTGGGAACTGATCTATGATGACGCACAGCAGAAGCAGGAGAATCAGATCAAGGCGCTGCGCAACTTCATCACCCAGAACGTGGACGTCATCCTGTTTACCGGTGTTGTTTCCACTGGTTGGGAAGAGGTGCTCAAGGAAGTCAACGAGGCTGAGATCCCGCTGATCCTGATCGACCGTCTCCCGGATTGCATTGACCAGATCGACTACGTCGCAGCTTTCGGCGGAGACTTCGTCGAGGAAGGACGCCGTCAGGTCGCATGGGCTGGCGAGTATCTGAAGAGCGCTGGCCGCGGTGACGAGGAAGTCAACGTTGTTATCATGGAAGGAACCACCGGTGCATCCGCACAGGTCGGCCGTACCGAGGGCAACCTGGCTGCCATCGCTGACTATCCGAACATGAAGGTCGTTGGACAGCAGTCCGGCAACTTCACCCGTGCAGAAGGACAGGCCCTCATGGAGAGCTGGCTCAAGTCCATCGACAAGATCGACGTCCTGATCGCTCAGAACGACGATATGGCACTGGGCGCAATCGACGCCATCAAGGGCGCCGGCAAGGTACCTGGCAAGGACATCATCATCGTTGGCTGTGACTCCGTTAAGGCGGCTTTCGATGCCATCGTTGCTGGCGACATGAACGCGACCATCGAGTGCACCCCGCTCTACGGACCGTTCGTTGTTGAGACCGTTGAGAAACTCCAGGCTGGCGAGACCATGTCCAAGACCGTTATCCATCCCGAAGAGGGCGTCTATGATATGGACGGCGGTATTGACCTGTGCACTGTAGTTTCCGTCAAGGCAGCTGACGTGATCGACCAGAGGCAGTATTAATTTGACAGGAAATCTGAGGGCTGTCTGACTATTCACAGTCCATGTGCAGGACGGATGGGCGACTATCCGTCCTGTTTTTCATAAGGAGGGATTTCTTTGCCTAATGAAAACATACTAGAAATGAAACAGATTGAAATCCAGTTTCCCGGCGTCAAGGCGCTTGATAAAGTGGATTTCAGTCTTCGCGCAGGCGAAATTCATTCGCTGCTTGGGGAAAACGGCGCGGGAAAATCAACACTGATCAAATGTCTGACCGGCGTACATCACAAGGATGCCGGCACGATACTCCTGGAAGGCAGGGAAATCCAGCCGCAAAGTCCTCAACATGCTATTGAACTCGGTATTTCAACGGTTTACCAGGAGGTCAATCTCTGCCCGAATCTGACGGTTGCAGAGAACATTTTTGTCGGCCGCCAGCCGATGCGTCACCGCCAGATTGACTGGAAGACGATCAACCGGCGGGCAGAGGAACTCATGGCCCGGTTCCATCTGGATATCGATGTCACGCGTCCCCTTTCCTATTATTCAACAGCAGTCCAGCAGATGGTCAGCATTGCCAGAGCGGTGGATATTCAGGCGAAAATCCTGATTCTGGATGAGCCGACCTCCTCTCTTGATGACAATGAGGTCAATCTGCTCTTTGATGTTATGAATGATCTCAAGCGGGATGGAATGGGCATCATCTTCATTACTCACTTCCTGGATCAGGTCTACGCAGTGAGCGACCGCCTGACGATCCTGCGTAACGGACACCTGATCGGCACATTCGGCATCAAGGACATCAGCAAGGTTGAACTGGTTACCCAGATGGTCGGCAAGGACATGGATACCATCTTCAATCTGAAGCGGGCTGAGGTGGCCGGTGATGCAAGGGATATGCTGAGTGCCAGCCATATCGGCGCACCCGGACAGGTGGATGACATTTCCCTTACAGTAAAGAAGGGCGAACTGGTCGGATTTGCCGGTCTGCTGGGCAGCGGACGGACGGAAACGGCCGAAATGCTCTTCGGTTCCAAACATGCGACCAAGGGCGAGATTGTCATTGACGGCAGCAAGGCTTCGATTAACAAGCCGTATGATGCCCTGAAACTCGGCATGGCGTTCTGCCCTGAGGACAGGAAACTGGACGGCATCATCAGCGATCTGTCGATCCGTGAGAACATCATGCTGGCCATCCAGGCCAGGCGCGGATTCATGCATCCGATCTCAAAGGCCGAGCAGAACGAGCTTGCGGACAAGTATATCAATGCGCTTAAGATTGCAACACCGGACGCCGAAAAGAAGATCGGCGAGCTGTCCGGCGGCAATCAGCAGAAGGTTATCCTGGCCAGATGGATGGCGACGGAACCGAAAGTCCTGATTCTGGATGAGCCGACGCGCGGCATTGATATCGGTGCGAAGGCGGAAATCCAGCGCCTCATGCTTGAGATGTGCGGTGATGGCGTTTCGGTCATCTTCATCAGCTCTGAACTGGATGAGATCATCCGCTGCTCGAACCGGGTTATTGTTATGCGCGACCGCGAAAAGGTGGCTGAGCTTAACGGCGAGACCTGTTCACAGCATCAGATCCTGTCCATCATCGCGGAGGGTTCCGCGGCAGTAGGAGGTGCAGCAGAATGAAAAAGAAATTTGACTTAGCCTCTCTGATGCGGTCAAAGATGACATGGGCAGTCATTGCGGAACTGCTGATTCTTCTGGTCTGCTTCTTTGTGCGTCCGGACTTCTTCAAGATCAGCTATCAGCCGTCTACGGGCATGCTCTACGGCAATATCATTGACATCATCAACCGCTCCAGTGAGATCACCATCATTGCCATGGGCATGACGCTGGTCATCGCTCTGGGCGGCACGGACCTGTCCGTCGGCGCTCTGGTGGCCGTTTCCGGCGCCATCGCGCTCAAGTTCCTCAGGTGGGACGTGACGGAATATCCGACTCCCGGTGACTACACCGTCTGCAACTTTCTGCTGGTTCTGATTGTGCCGCTGGTTGTCTGCACGGTCATGGGTCTGTTTAACGGATTCCTGATTGCCAAGGGCGACATGCAGCCGATTATTGCTACGCTGATCCTCATGGTCTGCGGACGCGGCATTGCACAGATCCTAACCAATGGCAAGCAGTTCACGACAGGTTATTCGCCGTTCCGTGTGATCGGACAGGGCAGTTTTCTGTTCCTGCCAACGCCAATTGTTATAACCATTGTCGTCGTCGCCGCGGTTTCCATCTTTGTTAGGAAAACCGCATTCGGCACCTTTGTTGAGTCCGTCGGTATCAACCGCAGCGCAAGCCGCCTCTCCGGCATCAATGCGCAGATGATCATCTTCATCGTTTTTGCGCTGACCGGCCTTCTCTCCGGTATTTCCGGTCTCATCTACTCAAGTCGCATCATGTCCAACGACTCGAACAATGCGGGTCTCAACTACGAAATGGATGCCATCCTTGCGGTGGTTATCGGCGGCACGAGCATGACCGGCGGCAAGTTCAGCTTGGCCGGCACAGTCGTCGGATCCATTATTATCCGCACGATCGTCACGCTGGTCTACTATTTCGGCATTGTGTCCGAGGCAACCATGGCCTTTAAGGCTGTCATCATTGCAGTGGTTATCGTTCTGCAGAGCGAACCGGTGCGTGAGTATTTCGCAAAGAAAACGAAAGCACGCGCACTTGCGAAAGGGGGCGCTTTGAAATGACGCGGAAAAGCGCATCCAGTCAGAGCCTTCTGACCCGTCTGATGAACCCCAAGTACATCATGGTCTATGCGACCGTCGGCATCTTCCTGGTCATCTACATGTTCGGTGCATTGGCCTATGGTGACCGCGGCTTTACCACACTGAGAACCTTTATCAACATGTTCATCGACAACGCCTATTACGGGATTTCAGCTGTCGGCATGACAATGGTTCTCATCACCGGCGGCATTGACCTGTCTGTCGGCGCCGTCGCTTCCCTGACCGGCATGTTTATTGCCTATGGCACCTCTGTGCTTGGCCTGCATCCCATCGTCTGCATCATCTTTTCTCTGATTGTCGGCGTAGGCCTCGGCCTGCTGATGG
>JAFSZW010000278.1 GCA_017458865.1 Clostridia bacterium | reverse complement strand
TGTATTTTCCGTTTTTGTGGATACACATGGTATACTCGCTGTCGGGATTGGCAGGCCTTCCTCTTGCCATAGGAGTACACACCTCCTTTTATTAGTAAAGTGTACTACCAATTTAAAGAGCAGTCAACCTCTAAAAGTGCTCTCAGGCAGAATGAGCTATTAGTATAATTAGGATAGGAAATCACAATATAAACGGAGGCGTATCGCATGCTCTGTAAATGAGTATGTGATACGCCTCGCGCAAAAGAGTCGATGGGCTTCCTTTAAGATGGCGATCGAACTTTCGGGTGGAGGCCACCATACCGTCCTTTCGGTAAACATCCACAGGATTTAACTTTATTATTAATAAGGTAGGCTCTTCTGACTGTCTTCACAGTGCCACAATCACATCGGCAGAGAATGTTGAACCCATCCTCTGGAGAAAGAACAGTGAACTTTCCAAATCGGGTGCCGGGGAGCATTGGGAATGGCTTTTGCCCTCTCGGCAAGCAGCCACAGGATTTAACAGATCCATTGAGAAGAAGATGTTTAGCGACAATCTTTTCATTGCCGCAATCACATCGGCACAGGTTCTTGCCCCCATTCGAGGAGATTACAGTGAGTTTACCAAACCGGGTGTCTGGGGTAAGGGGGTCTGTCTTTGGACCTCTGCCTAAACATCCACAGGATTTTCTTATTCCATGAAGAAGGGTGGATGCGAAGACAGTTACCTCATTTCCGCAGTCACAACGGCAGGTTATTGACTTTCCATTGATAGAAATAACAGTGAGATAGCCGAAGTGATCACCAATTTCCATGATTGTTCCTTTCGTTACAGCGCAGGTGTCAAATAGAACGACTCACACGTCTATCTTTCTCTTCAGACAGCCGCACGATTTGGTGTTTCCATGAGCAAGGACGTATTTGTTGACCGTCGTTTTATTACCGCAATCGCATTGGCAGAGAATGTTAAGTCCTTCAGATGAAATGACGGTGAGCCGTCCAAACCGAGTGCCGGGGGCAATGGGGACTGACTTACGACCTCTGTTTGAACATCCACAGGATTTAACGACGCCGTTTATAAGAGCAGATTGATCGACAGTCTTCTCATTCCCACAATCGCATCTGCAGAGAACATCGGGACCTTCAGATGAAATGACAGTAAGCTTTCCAAATCGAGTGCCAGGGGCGATGGAGACTGTCTTTGGACTTTTTCCTCTGCATCCACAGGATTTTGTGTTCCCATGTGTAAGGGAGTATTTGTTGACTGTCTTTTCGTTGCCACAGTCACAACGGCAGAGGATATCATTTCCGTCCGATGAAACTACAGTGAGCATTCCAAATCGAGTGCCAGGGGCAATGGGGACCGGCTTACGACCTCTGGTTATACAACCACAGGATTTAACGGAACCATCGGTAAGACTGGTTTGGGGAACTACCTTTTCATTGCCACAATCACATTTGCAGAGAATATGGTCGGATGCTTGGATTTCAATGACAGTTAAATGTCCGAAACGATCACCTGGTTGAATACTCATGATTGTACCTTTCAAATGGAGATGCCGGTATTATAACACAGATATAAACAATTCACTACTCATTATAAAAAAAACACAAACCGATTGGTGTTTTGCCAACGGCAATGCTCAAACGGCATTTTAATGAGAACGTCCTGCAGGGGAGAAGGGCGCCGGCTGCCCGTTCCGATTTACACAGGCACCCTTTCGATGTTTTGACATATTTGCTATTGACAAAGCAGATATGGTTCGATACAGTAGGGCTGAAAGGAATGCTTTTCATGCATCATCAAGGGCGGTGATGCAGAAAACATTTCTGCCCGGGAAGCAGGCCTGATGATAGAAGATAAATGGAAGGCTGACAGGGGTTGGTGCGGGATGCCACCAAGACAACCGGCAATAGCCGGAAAGCCAGTGTGATGCCAGGAGGAACGGACATGAGACAGAACAACCATGGTGTGATCGTTGTGATCCTGTTTTGTGTCCTTATGCTGTTTTACGGGATTGTGCTCAAAGTGACGTTCGGACAGGATCGTGATCGGACGCAAACGGACATCGAGCTCAATGCGAAAGTTTACTCTGAAGAACTGAAGCTTGACTATATGCGCGCGGTCGGCGTTACGAATACGCTTGAGGCCATTGCCATGAGCGGCAATGTGGATCATTTTGAGACCATTGGTGAGTATCTGGTTACGGGTCAGATAACCAGTATTCAGCTGGCGCCGGGCGGTATCATTGAGCAGGCGTATCCAGGGCTGAATGCGGAAATCGATCAGCTGAATCTGATGAAGGATCCGGATATGAGATCCGTAGCAGCGTATGCCACCCGGGAAAAAGTGGTTGCCATGCATGGACCGCTTACAACCGAACAGGGCGTCATTATTGAGATTCTGAATCCGGTATTCAGAGAAAACGACCTGGGAGAGCGGAGATTCTGGGGGGTTACCTGCGTCAGCGTAAAAGTTCCGGAACTGTTTGAAAAGATGCTTGAGACGCTTGAAGCATTTGACTGCAGCTATATTCTGACGGTAACATCGACGCCGTATTCCGGTGAATTCAAGGTTGTGGCCTCTTCCCATACATCCCTGTCCGAACCGGTTGTTGTGGAATTTGAACTGGGCGGGTGCACATGGAAGCTTGCCGTGGCGCCGGAAAACGGATGGACCGCCAGCACACAGCAAAACCTGATCTGCATCCTCGGCATGATCATCGTGGTTTTTGTGACAACGCTGACCTGGTTCATCCTCACGTTGCATGAACGCCGGGTGGAACTCAAACATACGGTAGATACGGATATGCTGACCGGCCTTTACAGCCGTCTCGGATTCTATCAGCGGTTTGAAGATGTTATGTCAAGAAATCCGGACAAGCCGGTGACAGGGGTGTTCCTTGATATAGATGACTTTAAACTGATCAATGATGTATACGGGCACAATATCGGCGATGAGGCGCTCCACAACCTTGGTGTGAACCTCAGACGGGCATTCGGAAACGATGCAATCATCGGCCGCACGGGTGGCGATGAGTTTGGCGTCATTCTGCCAGGGGTGACTGCCGATGAGGCTGAGGCGGTTATCCGTGCGGCGTCTGCGATGGACCAGACGTTTACAACGACGGACGGGAAGCGGTTTACCTACACCATTTCCATGGGCTATTCGGATTATCCGAAACAGGCCGGGGACAGGGATACACTTGTCCGGAACATGGATAAGGCGCTCTACAATGTCAAACTTAACGGTAAGAACGGCTGCCAGGTTTACATGGACGGCATGGAAAAAGTGTCAAGGGTTCAGTTTGGGTTCAGTCAGAAAGAACTCAACATGAATATCCCGGGCGCCAGTTACATAAGGGAGGCAGAAGGGAAGCAGCGCATCCTCTTTGCCAATCCGGAAATGATCCGGCTGTGCGGGTGCGAAAACTGGGAGGAATTCCAGGAAATGGCAGCGGATGGATTCAGATGCATCGTCTATGAGGAGGATTATCCCACCCTGATGATCGACATCCGGGATCAGATGGTCCGAAATACGAGCGACAGTCCTGTCTACAGCCGATTCAGGGTTGTGACGAAGGATAAGCAGTTGAGACATGTGGCAGCACAGGCAAAATTCAAGTCTCATGAGAAGTTCGGCGATGTGTTCTACGTATCGGTGCTCAACATGGACCGGATGTAGAAAAAGGCAAGGTCTGCCGGACAGATGCAGGGACATGGTGAACAGTCAGAGGGCATCGGATCTGGTGCGCTTTGCTACGAGTCAGGCGGCTGTCCACTGACAGAGTTTAAAGCCAGGATAAAGCATAGGCCATCCGGCAAGCACGGGATGGCAATAAACAGAGCCCCGGATGCCTCAATTGACCGGTCATAGATGAACCGGCAATGTGCCTCAAAAAGCGATCAGGGGGATTTGAGATGGTCGGGATGTATTATGCCGGCATGTTTTTGCTTTCATTGCTTGGCGGCGCAGTTTTTTTCTACAGGTGGCACAGGCATTTTACGCCCAGCTTCATCCTGGTGTTTACACTGGTGGCGATTTCCTGCCTCGGGTATATGCTGTATGCTCAGGCGGAGAATCTCGAAGCAGCTGCAACCGCAATGAAGATCAGCTATATCGGGGGCAGCTTTCTGCAGCTCTTCATTATGCTGAGCATCTTCAATCTCTGCGAGATTCAGCTCAGCAGGCCGGTCAGGGGACTGCTCTTTTGCCTGTCCGCCTGCATGTACCTCTCTGTACTGACGATTGGGCACGGAGATCTGTTTTACCGGAACATGTCGTTTGCACTCACAGATGGCAAAGCCTGGCTGATCCGGGAGTACGGACCGCTGCATACCGCTTTTTATGTCGTGCTCTGTTCGTATTTCGCTGCCGGTATTATTGCTGTCGTTTACTCATGGTTTAAAAAGCGGCAGGTGCCGAGAACCGTGATCAGTCTGCTGGCTGCTGCGAATCTGGTCGGCCTGGCCAGCTACTTTGCCGGACGGATGATAACAAGAGAGGTGGAGCTGGTTCCGGCCGGATATGTCCTGGCGGAACTTATATTTCTTCTGATCGCCCACCGGGTAAACCTCTACAATGTGAGTGACACGGTAATCGATTCCATGGATCAGGAACGGTCTATCGGGTACGCTTCCTTTGATTTCAGGAACAGATATCTGGGCTCAAATGAGATGGCCAGGCGCCTGCTGCCCGAACTGTATGAAATCGCGGTGGACGATGTGATTGACGGCGATCCGCTCTCAGAGAAGCGGCTGCTCCATTATCTCGAGTCCTTCAGGCAGGATGAGCGGAACAATCAGTTTGTCCATGTGGTGCACGATCCGGGTGGCAACGAAGATAACGACAGAATCTACAATGTGAATGTGAATTATCTGTATGTTGACAACCGCAGGCACGGATATCTGGTCACATTTACGGACGATACGCAAAACCGGAAATATATCAAGCTGCTGGATACCTACAACGAGCAACTGCAGCATGAGGTGGAGCAGAAGACACGGCATATCGTGAGTATGCATGACAACCTGATCATGAGCCTTGCGATGATGGTTGAAAGCCGTGACAATTCGACGGGCGGTCACATCAAACGGACAAGTGAAGGCGTCCGAATCCTGATAGATGAAATCGTGAATCAGGGCAGTCTGGCGCTAACGCCTGAGTTCTGCCGGGCGATTGTCAAGGCAGCACCTATGCATGACCTCGGAAAGATCGCCGTAGATGATGCAGTCCTCAGAAAACCAGGACGTTTCACGCCTGAAGAGTTTGCCAAGATGAAGCATCATGCAGAGGAAGGCGCCCGGGTTATCCATGAAATCCTCCTGCATACGGACGATGAACTGTTCAAGCAGGTCGCGGAAAATGTGGCGCACTTCCACCATGAACGCTGGGACGGCTCAGGCTATCCGGACGGTCTTGCAGGCAATGCGATTCCCATAGAGGCAAGAATCATGGCCATTGCGGACGTGTATGATGCACTGGTCAGCAAGCGCGTTTACAAGGAAGCCTTTGATTTTGCGAAAGCGGATGCGATTATCATGGAAGGCATGGGTTCCCAGTTTGATCCCGGCCTCAAAGATGTATATGAGCGGGTCAGGCCGAGGCTTGAGGCTTATTACAGCGGACTGGATGACGCAAAGGACGAAAGGCTTTCTGTGATGTCGAGCCATGGGTAACGTACACAATGTGCGCGGCATTTATCCGCTTGGGTTTCTTTCCCGGGTGGGGCAGAAACCAAAGTGGAAGGAAAGGCACTTCTTCTGCATCCGGAGGGGACAATGATACCGGACAACATCTACTTTATTAACGGGAACGCATTTGCCGGCAAGTCGACGATGGTCAAATGCCTTGCAAAGAAATACAATGGAATTGCCTGCAACGAAAACTACCATGAGCAGTTAATGGAGGGCCTTAACAGCCAGGCATTTCCCTGCCTGACATACACAAGGGATCTTGAGGACTGGCATGACTTTATCCGCCGGACACCGGATGAGTATGAACGCTGGATCAGGGGTGTGATGCTTGAGTGCGAAGAGCTTGAACTGCAGATTCTGGACAGTCTCAGCGAGCAGGGCAAGCCGGTGTTTGTGGACACCAATGTTACGATTGAAACCCTGAAACGCACGACGGATAAATGGCATGTGCTGATTATGCTGGCAGATCCGGGCATTTCGGTCAGCCGGTTTTTCGACCGGCCTGACAGGGAAAAACAGTTCCTTTTTCGCCTGCTGCTGGATGAACCGGACCCGGAGCGGGCAATGGAGAATTTCAGGCAGTGCCTGATGCGGATTAACTCATGGGATAACTATAATGCCTTTTTGAATGCCGGTTTTCCGGTAATCCTCAGGGATGAAAGCAGGTCAATCGAGGATACGCTCGCGCTGGCTGAGGCGGCATTTGGACTCAAATAAACATCCCTGGATTCAACTGAATATGGATTGACCGGTAACGCCCGGGGCAGGGGATGCGGTCCAAGACCCGGGACACAGAAAACAGGTTACAGGATGGAGGAAAAGGCAATGAACGGGAATGCAGACGGGCAGAATCACCTGGTGGTTCCATTCTGTACATGCGAGGATACATCATGTCCCTGTCATCCGGTGAATCATGACAGGGGCTGCATGCTCTGCATTGCCAAGAACCTTCGTGAGCGGGAGATCCCGACATGCTTTTTCAAGACTGCAGGCGGGAAGAAAGTGACTGACGGATGGCATTTTGAAGATTTTGCGGCCATGATTGTCAGCCAATCTGCAGCAGATGCAAATGAATAGCTGGGCCGCAGCAGGGCCGGCGTGAGTGAACATTCGTTGCAGGAATGAATAATATGTGCCATAAAAATGATGAAATGTAACAGCTCACGTTCAATTATTCAAAACAACAGGGAAGTAAAAAACGCAATATCATGACGGAAATACTGTAAAGCTGAACTGTTTTGATGAAATATGTCAAAAATGAAGAACTTAGGCTTGTTTTATGGTGATGTTTCGACAGAAAAACACAGAAATGTGTGTATTGTCACGTGGGTGTTTTTCATTTATAATGAGACGGGAGATCATGTATTCTCACGGATAGAAGCGAAATTGCAGTTCGCTCGCTGATTTGCTCATTGCAGATGGCGCGTTCGATGCTGCATCATGGGATATACTCAGGTTGACGGCTTTTTGAGGCCCTAGAAGGAGGAACCGACTTGAAGTCGATCAGTAAACGGGGAATAATTGTCACCGTACTCCTGATGACAATGGCTCTGGTTCTGCTTACAGTGACGCTTTACATTTCCAACCGTGAGATGGAAATGACGCCTGTTCAGGAGATTCAGGAGGGAAACGAACCGACAGTGTCCGAATATCTCATCACGGTTGAGGATGAGCCGGATACTGTGGATTTCCAGCGAACATCCATTCATTATACGGTTGCCCAGAACGTGTTTAACCGACTGGTCGAGTTGGAAAATGACGATGACGGGAATGTCCGGATTCTGCCTTCTCTCGCGGAATCCTGGGA
The DNA here is from genome assembly GCA_017458865.1 of Clostridia bacterium. Classification (GTDB taxonomy): domain Bacteria; phylum Bacillota; class Clostridia; order Christensenellales; family Aristaeellaceae; genus Ventricola. Next base: position 2,695 of record JAFSZW010000278.1, on the reverse strand, counting down.
GATTTCAGATGACAGACGAAGCTATACGTTTCACTTGCGGAAAAATGTTACGTTCAGCAATGGCTCGCCGCTGACTGCATCAGATGTCTGCTATTCGCTGACCAGACTCCTTTCACATCCGGAATCCTGCAATGGCGATATTGCGGAGCCTATCCTGGGTGCCGCAAAACTTGAAAACGGCGAAACAGATGTCCTTGAGGGATTTGCGATTCTTGGTGATCTGGATTTTACCATCACGCTGACAGAACCCTTCGAGTCGTTCCTGGCCTGCATGAGCATGCCGGGTGCATCCATCCTGGATAAGGAAACAGTGGAAGCTGTGGGTGACCGGTTTGGCATGGAGGCTAAGTGCACAGTCGGGACAGGTTCGTTTATCCTGAAGGAATGGACGCCGGGCGAGGGAATGCTGCTTATAGCCAATGAGAGCTGCTGGTGCGGCGCACCTCGCTGTGCGGGACTGGATCTGCGTTTTCTCAAGGATGCGGAACTGGTAAGAACGATGTTTGAGAAGGGCGAGCTGGACATTCTCGATTTGGATGAGGTCGGGAATTCATCTGAGTTCTTCTTTCATGGCGATATCTATCAGGACAGGCTCTTTAAGGTGCAGCAGATCGGAACGACGTATATTGCACTCAATGAATCCGTTGGTGCCCTCAGCGACGTACGGGTCAGGAAAGCACTGCAGATGTCTCTGAACCGGCTGGTGCTGCTGGATGCGGTCTACAATGGCAGGGGAACTGTGGAAAACGGGATCTATTCGCATGGGCTATACGGATTCAATCCCGAACTGCCGGAGATTCCGTATGATCCGGATGCCGCCAGAGAACTGCTGATTCAGGCGGGCTACGAGGACGGATTTGATCTGACGGCAAGCGTTAAATCTTCATCTACCCGCGCAGAAATGACACTGATGACCATAGCTGTTGGCATGTGGAATGAGATCGGCATCCATGCTGATGTGCAGGTGCTTGAGGAAAGTGAATTCATGCGTCTTCGCAAGTCCGGAGAACTGGCGTGTTATACAGCAACCTGGACTGCGGATTACAATGATCCGGATAATTTCATTTATACATTCTTTGGAAACCGGGAGAATACCAGATTCCGCAGCCTCTGCTATCCGGATGAGGCGGTTATGGAACGGGTGCGTCTTGCCAGGGGCATTTCGGACTCGGAGGAACGCATCCGGGAATACCGGGCGCTTGAGCAGATCATTGTGCAGGAGGATGCTGCCTGGATTCCGCTTTTCTCAAGGCTGCGTTATTACGTCGTGTCGGACAGGATAAACGGTTTCAGGGTATCGTGGAACGGGTCAGTTAAGAACAATTACCGGAATATGTCAGTAAAATAAATTCAGAATGGGGGTATGAGGTTGCATTCAATCCGTGTAAAGATTACAGCAATCACCATTGCCGCAATTATTACAACCATACTCTCCATTTTTGCAGCAAGCAGCTTTACCATTCAGGTGGATACGGACCGGAGATCGGTAGAGATGATGAACCTCATCGCTCGTGATACCGGCAATCTGCTTGAACAGTATTTTACCAGTATTGAACAGGCTGTGGAAATGGTCGCCAATATTGCAGGTGATACACTGGACGGTGTAAAGCTTGTGGAAAGCGGCATCGTAGAGAATTACAACGGCGGGGCAGAACGGACTGAGGAGCAGGTGACCCGGCTGGATGAATATCTGGCTGAGTACTGCATCGGTGTCCGCCAGGCCTTTGAAAGCGTTGCGAGTCATACGAATGGTGTTGTCAGTTACTATTACTGCATTCTGCCTGAGATCAGCAAAGTGCAGCATGGCTTTTTCTACTCAAAAGTCGGGAAGACAGGCTTTTATGCTCAAAAACCGCTGGATGTGACCAGCCTGGATCCCGAAGATTTGGATCATAATGCCTGGTTCCTTACCCCGATTCAACGGGGACGTCCGTCCTGGGTTGGTCCATACTCTGATGTATATGCCGATGAAATGCAGATGTACTCCTACATTGTGCCGATCTATAAGGCCGGTGTACTGGTAGGCGTACTCGGCATGGATATTCCGTTCGATGTGCTCATTGAGCAGGTCAGCCCAATCCATGTATATAAGACCGGCTTTGCCTGCCTGCTGGATGCGGATGATCGTATTCTGTATCATCCTGAGCTGCCGGTTGGCAGTACACTGAAGACCAGCGGACTTTCTATTGACGGGGAAGTGATGGCGAAATCAGACAACGGGGATAACCTGATTCGATATTCAGTGCTGGGGATCGAGCGTCAGATGTCGTTCACCCGGTTGTCAAATGATATGCGGCTCGTGATAACCGCGCCGGTGAACGAGATTAACGCATCCCGAACACGCCTGATCCGAATCGTGCTGCTCGTCATGATTGCGATCATCATATTCTTTGCAGCATTGCTCCTGCCTGTCATGGGCCTTATTACACGTCCCCTGCAGCGTCTGACTGCCGCATCCAAACGGCTTGCCAATGCGGATTATGACGTGGAACTGAAATATGCCAGCAAGGATGAGGTTGGTGAGCTGACCGCAGCCTTCATTAAGATGAGGGATCAGCAGAAGCGTTATATAGAGGACCTTAACCACAGAGTTTATACAGATGCACTGACGGAACTGCCGAACATGCGTCATTTCTTCAAACTTGCTGAGGCTGAGCGGACACGTCTGCTGAGTGACGGCAGGCAGCCGGTGATG